>DASVAW010000066.1 GCA_036376135.1 Candidatus Polarisedimenticolaceae bacterium
GAGGGGATCTTCGCGGGGAGCCTCAAACAGGTCGCCATCCAGGGGGCCGGCGTGCTGGCGACGGTCGTGTACAGCGGCATCGCCTCGCTCGTGCTCCTGAAGGTCGTCTCGTTCGCGATCCCGCTGCGGCCCACCGCCCGCGAGGAGGCGATCGGACTCGACGTCCAGGAGCACGGCGAGGAGGCCTACACCTCGGGCGAGGGCGCGATCCTCGTCCTGGACGACGGAGGCGCCAAGTGAAGCTCATCGTCGCCATCATCCGCCCGGAGAAGCTCAACGACGTCCTCGAGGCGCTCTTCAAGGCCGACGTGCGGGGGCTCACCATCACCCGCGCGCAGGGACACGGCGGCGAGGTCGTCACCGTCACCAACTATCGCGGCACCACGGCGAAGATGGAGCTGCACGAGAAGGTCCGCCTCGAGATCGGCGTGTCGGAGCCGTTCGTCGACATCACGGTGCAGGCGATCCTGCGCACGGCTCGGACCGGCGAGGTCGGCGACGGGAAGATCTTCGTCGTGCCCGTGGAGCACGTGTACCGCATCCGCACCGGCGAGAGCGACGTGTTCGCGGTGACCCCGCCGATGGTCGAAGGGTCGATCTGAGTGGAGTACCGCCTCGCGGACCTCGGCTGGAACCCCGTCTTCGCGGAGGCGTTCGCTCCTTTCGCGTCGGAGGGGAAGATCCCCGGGCGGGTGACCATCCCCCATCGCGGCGTCTGCTGGGTCTTCGTCGAAGGAGGCGAGGTGGAGGCGACCGTCGCCGGTCGCCTCCGTCGCGCTCCCGAAGGGCCGATCGCCCTCCCCGCCGCCGGCGACTGGGTGGCGATGACGCCGCCGACGGGCTCCGGACGCGCCCGCATCGAAGCCGTCCTCCCCCGTTATTCGCAGTTCGTGCGCAAGGCCCCCGGCCGAAACCAGGAAGCGCAGGTCGTCGCGGCCAACGTCGACACGGCGTTCGTGATCACCGCGGTCGGACGCGACCTCAACCTGCGACGCCTCGAGCGGTACCTCGCCCTCGCGTGGGAATCGGGAGCCCAGCCGGTCGTGGTCGTGACGAAGAGCGACCTCGACGAGACCCCCGAGGCGACCGCGACCGCCGTCGCCTCGGCCGCCGTGGGGGTCCCGATCCACCGCGTCTCGGGGAAGAACTCCGACAATCTCGACGCGTTGCGCCCCTACCTCGGGCACGGTCACACCGTGGCGTTCGTCGGGTCGTCGGGGGTCGGCAAATCGACGCTGATCAACGCCCTCCTGGGCGAGGCACGTCAGAAGGTGGCCGAGGTCGGCGTGTGGGGGAAGGGCCGCCACACGACGACCCAGCGCGAGCTGATCCGGATGCCCGGCGGAGGACTGCTCGTCGACACCCCCGGCATGCGCGAGCTGCAGATCTGGGACGCCGCGGACGGGATCGAGGAGACCTTCGGCGACATCGACGCGCTCGCCGACGGCTGCCGGTTCGGCGATTGCCGGCACGACGCCGAGCCCGGGTGCGCCGTGACGGCGGCGGTCGAAGCGGGAGTCCTCGACGGGGCGCGCCTCGAGAGCTTCCGCAAGCTCGCGGCCGAGCAGCGGTTCCAGGAAACCAAGATCGACCGCGCCGCGCAGGCGGAGACCAAGCGGGTCGCCCGGGCGATGAACAAGGCGCTGCGAACCCATCTCGACAGGAAATACGAGCGGAAGTAGGCTGCCCGCAACCTTCGAGGGCCGCCGCATGAGCAAACGCATCCAGGTGTACCGGACCGACTCGATCACGGTCACCTTCGACCCGAACATCTGCATCCACAGCGCCGAGTGCCTTCGCGGAGAACCGAACGTCTTCGACGTGAACCGCCCGCGCTGGATCCGTCCCGAGCTCGCTTCCCCCGAGAAGGTGGCGGAGGTGGTCCGCCGTTGCCCGTCGGGAGCGCTGCGCTACACGCTTCACGCTCCGGAGTCTCCCGCGGAGCCCACGACGACCCAGGTCGTCGTCGAGGTCCGCAAGAACGGACCGCTCGTCGTCTCCGGCCCCGTGCGGATCGAGGCCCACGACGGCACGCTCGTCTGCGAGCAGGATCGCGTCGCCCTGTGCCGGTGCGGAGGGTCGATGCGCAAGCCGTATTGCGATGGCAGTCACGCGAGGATCGGTTTCAGGGATCCCGCCTAAGGAGGTGTGCCCATGTCCGTCGCCAAGGTGACCGAGATCATCTCGTCCTCCGACAAAGGTTTCGACGACGCGATCAAGACCGGGATCTCCCGCGCGGCGAAGACCCTGAGCGGGATCAAGGGAGCGTGGGTGAAGGACCAGAAGGTCCTCGTCGAAAAGGGGAAGGTCGTGGAATACCGCGTGACGCTGCGGGTGACCTTCGTCCTCAAGGACTGACGCTTGGCCAAGCTCGTCTGGTCCACCGAGCCCGCGAAACCGACGGTCCCCATCCCGCCCGAGCAGCAGACGATCCGGATGCGGATCGAGAAGGCCGGGCGCGGAGGGAAGACCGTCACGGTCGCCGACGGCCTCCTGGGAGCGAAGGTCGACGCCGCCACGCTGCTGTCCGCGCTGAAGAAGGCCTGCGGCGGAGGGGGGGCGTTGCGTGCGTCGAGGACCCCCGAGGGGACCGCCTGCTTCGCCCTCGAACTGCAGGGGGACCACATCGCGAAGGTCGCCGACCTGCTTCGCAGCCGCGGCTTCCGCGTCAAGGGCGCCTAAAAGGGGTCAGGCCCCTTTTTGTTACAAAGCCGCGAGAAGGTCGTCGATCAGATCGGCGGGGTCTTCGATGCCGACGGAAAGGCGCAGGAGATCCTCGGGAGCGGTCGAGCCCGGGCCTTCGGCGGTGTGTCGGTGTTCGATCAGGCTCTCGACGCCACCGAGCGATGTGGCGGGGACGAAGAGTTTCGTCGAGCTCGCGACCCGGACCGCGTCCTCACGGCCCGCACGCACGCGGAACGACAACATCCCTCCGAAGGCCCGCATCTGACGCTTCGCCACCGCATGCCCCGGATGCGACTCGAGCCCCGGGTAATGGACGGCGCCGACCTTGGGGTGCCCCTCGAGGGCGCGCGCGATCGCCATCGCATTGGCGCTGTGCCGCTCGACCCTGAGGCCGAGGGTCCGGATCCCTCGCATCACGAGCCACGTATTGAACGGGGAGGCGACCGCCCCCAGGTCGTGCCGGACCGCCTCGACCTTCTTCGCCAGCTCGCCGTCCTCCCGGAAGACGAGCACCCCCCCTTGCACGTCGCTGTGCCCGCCGAAGTACTTGGTCGAAGCGTGCAGCACGACGTCCGCGCCGAGGTCGATCGGCCGCTGGAGCGCGGGGGTCGCGAAGGTGTTGTCGACGAGGGCGAGCGCGCCGGCCTCCCGGGCGATCGCGATCGCGGCATCGAGGTCGGTGACCTTCATCTGAGGGTTCGACGGAGTCTCGATCCACACGACGCGGGTCTCGGGACGCATCGCGCGGCGGATCGCGTCGACGTCCTCCATCGCCGCGTGTGTTGCGGTAATCCCCTGCTTGACGAGGTGATCGCGGAGGGCGACGCGCACGCCGTAGTAGACGTCCTCCGGGAGCACGACGTGGCTTCCCGGCGGCAACGTCTGGAGCACCGCCACCCCCGCGGCCATCCCCGATGCATGGACGAGCGCGCGCGCACCTCCCTCGAGCAGGGCCAGCGCCTCCTCCGCCGCCAGTTGAGTCGGATTCGCCTCGCGGATGTAGCTGTAGCTCCCTCGCAGCGCGTAGGCGTGATCGCGGGCGAAGGTGGTCGCCAAGTGGATCGGCGGGGCGACCGCGCCGGTCGCCTCGTCCACGGGAGCGCAGTGCACCGCGAGGGTGTCGAATTTCATCGGGGCCTCGAAGGAGTCACGTCTTCACCGTTGCGTCTCGCGCGAGTCCTCCGGAGGATAGCCCGCTCCCCCGGGAAAACGCACAGGTGAAGACTCGACCCCTTCGACGTAGAGTGGGCGGCACGGGAGGATCGTCATGCGCTGGTTGCTAAGACTCGCGATCAACGCCCTGGCTCTCTACGCCGCCACGCGCTTCGTGCCCGGAATCGCCTACGAGGGGGGCTGGCTGAACATCCTGCTCGTCGCGCTGGTCTTCGGCGTCCTGAACACGATCGTCCGGCCGATCCTTAAATTATTCAGCATTCCGATCCTGATCGTGACGATCGGCCTGTTCATCTTCGTCATCAACGCGCTGATGCTCTGGCTGACCGGGGCGCTCTCGCACGCGCTCGGCCTCGGATTCCGCGTGGACGGGTTCGTCGCGGCCTTTCTCGGAGCACTCGTCGTCGGGTTCGTGAGCTTCGTCCTCTCGTTCTTCGTCCCCGATGAGGATGCGCGCGGCCGGAAGGAACAGAACGACTGAAGTTCCGACCGTATCCGAATTACACCCCTGTGGGGGGGGGAAGCACGCCAACAGGCGACTTTCGCGAGGGTGACCGCTGGCCGGGATCTTGCCTCTGGTAGGCGTGGGTCGTCCGACCCCCTCGGTCGCGTCCCCGGAGTTTTCATCCCCTCAGGCTCCGGGGTCGCGTCGGGGTATTCCCCGCGACGCCGCAACGCTGTGCGCCACCGTGGCGGCGAGGATCAGCGCCCCCCCCGCAATCGCGAACGACGACGGCATCTCACCGTGGACGATCCATGCCCAGACGGGGTTCAGGACCGGCTCGATCGTGAGGAGCAGCGAGGCCTCGAGGGCGGGAACGCGCCGCAATCCACGCGTCAGGCAGACGTACGCCAGCCCGATCTGGAAGACGCCGAGGTAGACGATCGCGGCGACATCCCCCGCACCGACCGCCGCCACCGGGAGCGCGAAGGGAAGGCCGACCGCGAATGCCAGGAGGTTCCCGGCGGCGACCGCCCCGGCCGCAGCCCCCGGGCGATCCCCCTCCGCCTTCCCCATCCAGCGAAGTCCGGTGACCGTGAACGCCCACGCGACCCCGCTCGCGATGGCCAGGAGGTTGCCGCGCATCGGGTCGGGGGCGGTCGCGCGCGTGGGCTCCTCTCCCAGGAAGAACAACGCGAGCCCGCAGGCGAGGGCGAGCATGAAGGCGAGATCGCGGCGGTGCGGGCGCTCGTGGAGCAGCCACGGCGCGAGCAGGACGAGATAAAGCGGTGCGGTGGACTGGAGGTAGATCGCGTTCGCGGAGGTCGTCAGCTTGTTCGAGAGGACGAACAGGGTCAGGGTCGCGGCGTAACCGACCGCAACGATCGCCGTGGCCCGCGTCCAGCCCCGACGGGCCTCCGGGAGGAAGAGCAGGACGGCGAGCGCGGCGACCCCCGACCGGAAGCTCGCGACCTGCCAGCCGGTGAAGCCGGCGTACTTGATCGCCGCGCCGCCGGTGGAGAACAAAGCGGCCGCCGCGCACACGGCGAGCCTCGCGCGCGTGGCGGCCGCGTCGTTCACCGGCGCACCGCCCGCTCCGCCTGCTCCAGCAGCGTCCTCCAATCCGCGTTTCCGGGGTCCGACGCGACCGCTTCGCGCAGCCACGTCGCTCCGCTCGCGGCGTCCCCCAGCGCCAGGAGGCACCGTCCGATTCCGACCCTCGCGGCCGCCGCGTAGACCGGGTCACCGTCCATCGCCCGGCGGTACTCGGCGATCGCCCCTTGCAGGTCGCCGGTCGCGCCGAGCATCGCCGCGTGGATCGATCGGAGCTCCGGATCGCGCGGCGCGAGCTCGACCGCTCGCCGGGCGAGCGACACCGCAGCGGCGAGGTCGCCGGCGGAGGCCCGCGCACGCACGGCAAGGGCGAGGATCTCGACGTTGTCCGGAGCGAGCCCGAGCGCGGCCTCCACGGCCGTCGTCTCGAGCGTCGCGGTGGCGCGGCCGTACCTCAGCGCCGCGTCGCCGGGACGGGCGGCGATCGCCTCGTCCCACGCGATCGGCGTCCACACCGTGCGCTCGCGATCCAGTCGCCCCCCTCCGACGAGCCATCCGACGACGATCCCGAGCCTCTCCGCGCTCCAGACCGGACCCCGCGTCACCTTCGCCACGCGATCCCACAGGGCGCGGATCTCGGGATCGTCGATGCGGTTCTCGCCGGTGAGCACGGTCGCGAGGTATCCCGCGGGGACCGAGCGCACGAAATGGCCGATCCGCCACGCCGGCGACGGACCGGTCAACCCGAACGAGCGGCGGACCCCGGCGTACGAGGGGTCCCGCGCCACCATCGGCATCCGCGCGAGGAGGGGGTCGGTCAACGCATTGAGGTCCACGAGGTGTACGTGAGGGCCGCCGTAATACCCGCGGACCCCCACGTTCGGCGTGACGGCGAGCGCCGCGTTCGACGCCCGCCACGAGCGGGCCGCGCGCGTGGCGGAGGCGAGCGGCCGCTCGTCGTCGTTCGCTCCGTTGAGCCAGCCCTGGAAGGCGAAGTAGAACCGCCTTTCGTCGGCGATCCCCGAGGGATCGAGCACGCCGCTGCGATGCGTCGCGATCGACGGACCCGAAAGGAGGTTCGGGAACGGCCCCGCGAACGACAGGACCAGGGCGGCGGCGGCCAGCGCCGCGCGCCCCCAGCGGAGTTTCGCCGCGGCGGGCGCCCCCGCGAGGAGCGCGGTCAGCAGGGGCGCCGCGAGGAAGCGCCCGCTCATGAAGTCGCCGCCGACCTTCACCGTGTAGGCGAGATAGAGCGACGCACCCGCCGCGAGCAGTCGCTCCCGGGTTCCGCCCCACAGGAACGCCGCCGCGCCGGCGGCCGCGGTTGCGGCCAGGGTCGCGGGATCGTGGCGCATCGATTCCGCGAGGTACCGAAGCCCCTGCACGGCGAGCTCCCCGGCGGGGATCCCGGTCGCGAGCTTGGCGAGCGCGGTGTTCGGATACGGAATCCCGTAGTAGACGATCGCGAAGAGGGTCCACGCGATCAGAGGCAGGAACCCGATCGCGACCTCCCGCCACGCCCGGCGCGCCCCGCGTCGCCACGCCTCCCAGCCGAGCGCCGGTGCGACCAGGAGGATCGCGTCGGGGCGGTTCAGGGCGATCCCCGCCGCGAGCGCGCTCGAGAGGAGCAACCGCCGGTCGTCGGCGAACCGCGCGCACACGAACGCGACCAGCAGGAGATGGGTGAGCGGGTTCTCGAGCCCCGACGTCGAGTAATCGACGTAGGCACGCGAGGCGATCAGGGGAACGAGGACCGCCGCCGCGGTCCAGGGCTCCCGTCGCCACCGCCACGCGATCGAACCGACCGCCGCCAGCGAACACGCCATGCCGAGCGCGAGGGTCGTGAAGAACGGCTCCCGCGTGATCGCGTAGAACGGGAGCAGGAGGAGCATCCAGAGGGGATGCGTGTAGACCTGCACGCGCTCGGCCACGTTCCACCGGAGCCCGAAGCCGTGGACCGCGTTGTCGACGACCCGAAGGGTGATGAACGCGTCGTCGGAGACCCATGCCGTCCGGACCAGCACCACCGCAAATACGGCGACGAGGGCGGCGGCCACGGCCTGGGGGGTCGTTTTCATCGGCGGGCGCCGAGTATATCGGTTGCCGCTCCGCCCCTTTGCCCGGATACTCCCGATGCGCCGGGGGGGACCGGCGGATGGGGGCAACGTGCGCCGATTTCATTCCATCGCCATGTCCACTCTGGTGCTCTGCTTCCTCGCGACCTCGGCCGACGCCGCCGTCGCCGATCGCGCTCCGAGCCGATTCGACCGTCTGGTGACGTGGGACGCGGTTTCCGGCCTCGGGATCGTGGCGGAGTCTCCCGAGCAGATCGCGGACTTCGCGGACGGCCAGGCGGGGTGGGCCGCGTTCC
>DASVAW010000067.1 GCA_036376135.1 Candidatus Polarisedimenticolaceae bacterium
CCAGCAGGTACCAGAGGTAGACGAACCCGAACATCGCCATCGCCGAGGTGGTGTGCGGGGTGAGGTACATCTCGAACGAGCGCTCGGGATGGCCGAGGTGCATCTGCAGCGGGAGCGGCGCGACGATCAGGAACGCGAGCGCCGTCAGCAGCGCCAGCCGGTAGGTCGGTTTGATCGCCTCCACGTTGAAGACGCGCAGCAGCGAGGCGAGGATGAACGCGCCCGCGACGAGCCCGGTGATGAACGGGTAGAGGACGATCAGCACGCTCCACTGGAGCTCGATCTCGTTGGGGTACATGAAGCCTTCGACGCCGTGAAGGAGGTGTTCCATCGCGCGCTCCCTTCAGCGGACCGAGCCGTCGAGGCCGGCGTAGTAGTTCTTGGCCCCGGTGGCGAGGTTGGGCTTGAGCACCTGGACCTTGTGCTTCCGCAGCAGCTCGTGGATCGGGTCGGCCGGGTCGCGGAGGTCGCCGAGCAGACGCGCCCCCGTGGGGCACGACTCGCAGCATGCGGTCGTGAGCCCCTTCGTGATCCGGTGGTAACAGAGCGTGCACTTGTCCACGGTGTTCGAGCGCGGGTCGATGTAGCGGCAGCCGTAGGGGCACGCCTGGACGCAGTAGCGGCAGCCCAGGCAATACGACTTGTCGACGAGCACGACGCCGTCGGGGCTGTCGAACGTCGCGCCGACGGGACAGACCTGCACGCACGGCGAGTTGTGGCAGTGGTTGCACATCTTCGGAACGAAGAAGTTCTTCGAGCCGTCGCCCTCGGGGTAACGCTCCGGGAACCCGTCGTAGCCGCCGTTCGGCGAGTCGACGACCGGATGCTCCTCGCGCTCCGGGTTCGCGGGATCGCGCGGCGGGATGTGGTACCGCTCCACCCAGGTGCGGAAGTAGAACGGCTCCTGAAGAACCCCGTTCTCGGCCTTGCAGGCCCGGACGCAGTTGCCGCAGCCGATGCACTTCTCGATGTCGATGAAGAACGCCCACCAGTGGCGCTTCGCGTCGTAGTCGGGGGCCTTCTCGGGGGTCCCCGCGAGGACGAACTCCCACGCGGCGGACGCACCCCCGAAGAGCATGAGGTACTTCCCGCCGCGGACGAGGAACTCGCGCCGGTCGACTTCCATGGCCGCTTCCTCCTAGCCGAGCCCTGGGTTGTGGGGCGCGTGGCAGTCGTGGCACGAGGCGCCCGCGTTGTGCTTGTTCGGGTCGATCCGGGGGAATCCGGCCGGCTTGGCCACGTTGTTGCGGTGACAGACCAGGCAGAGGTTCACGGGGTCCGGCTTCTCGGGCTTCGCGCTCGAGGGGTCGTCGGAGCGCGCGTGGGCCGCCTGCGGGCCGTGACAGGCCTCGCAACCGATCCCTGCGTGTTTGCCGCCGCTCTTGGCCTCGACCACGTCGCCGTGGCAGTCCGCACAGACGGCGCGCCCGGCGAAGGTCAAGGGGTGGTCGCGGTTGTCCTCGAGCGCGCCCACGCGGTAGTGCCCGATCTCCCCGAATCCCTCGGGCACGAAGAGTCCCCGCACCACCAGGAACAGGACGATGCCGACGACGAAGAGGAGCGCGAGGCGGAAGAGATGTTCCTTGTCCCGGATCAGCTCGTGCACGGGCCTGCCCTCCGTTCGTTCCGGGCTTATCCCGACCTGTTACCGGATCCCCACCCGGACGGCGGACGACCGTCCCGGCAAGCCGGAGCGTGCACCCCGCGGGCGCGTTGTCCACTTGCGTTCGGTTAAGGGGTGACGGAGGTCAAGGTCGGGGGGAGGCCGCCTCTTCGCGCTCCGAATCCGCCGAGGCCCGGAGTTCCGCGAGGAGGCGCATGCTGCCGCGTTTCACCTCGGACTCACGAATTCCCAGCCCGTTCCAGTCGATTTCGGCGCCGTCGCGCAGGCGTCGGGCGATCTCGAGCAGCCGTCGTTCGCGTTCGGGGTCGCGCATGGGAGTCGCCCTCCACTCCTCCTCAACGCACCGGAGTCGTGGACCCAACCACCTTCGAAGATCGGGGAGTTGGAGCCGGGACCTCGATTCCGTCGAACGATGCGCGTGAAACCGACGGTCGAGGTCCCGGCCCCGGGGGGTGGGGAGACTGGATCACCGGGGCCACGCTGGGTCGCTCCGGCTTCGGTTGGGAAAACGACGCGGACCGTCCGAACCCAACACACCGTCGATCAGTCGGCGCGCCCCATCTCCCGGGCGAGCCTCACGAGCGCGCGGTGAACGGCCATCTGGGCGGCCTCTTCCGTCGGCTTCTCGAGAACCCGCGCGACCTCGCGGAAGGGCAGGCGAAGCTCCACCCGCGCGAAGATCGCCGCGCGATCCTCTTCGCGCAGGCGGCCGAGCGCCGCCTCGTAGGCATCCAGCAGCTCCTGGGCCTCGGCCTCCTCGTGGGGGGACGGGTCCCCGTGAGGCTCCCGGCTGTCGAGCGTGACCGGCTCGCCGCGGCGCTTCGCCTTGCGGATCTCGTCCCGGATCCGGTGAAGCACGGCCTGGCGCAGGTACGCCTGGAGCGCGCCGTCGCCGCGCGCCTCGAACTCCCCCAGGGCGTGCATCGACTTGACGAGGACGTCCTGGACCATGTCCTCCGTGTCGACCGCGCCGCGTGCCCAGCGTGGGAGGCGTCCTCGCGCCCAGCGCGCGAGCGCGGGCCGGTGACGATCGAGCAGCTGCGCCAGCGCGCCCCGGTCGCCGTCGCGGACGCGCAGGAGGAGCGCGACGGAGGTGTCCCAGGTCT
>DASVAW010000068.1 GCA_036376135.1 Candidatus Polarisedimenticolaceae bacterium
CGCCGCCCTTCGCGAATTCACCGACCGATTCGCCTCGCCCCGGCGCCGTGCCGCGCTCGCCCGCTTCGAGGAGGCCCTCAACGCCTCGTTCGCGGAAGCCTCCGCTTCCCAGCGCGCCGCCGCGTCGGAAGCCTTCCAGCAGGTGGCGCACTACACGCTCGACTTCTGGGTGATGTCGCTCGAGCCCGAAGCGGTCTGAAAACAGGGACAGCAACCTATTTCAACGTGGCCGCGAGCTTGTTGGGAACGCGGAGGCCGGACCCTGCGGAACTTGCGGCGGGTCCGTCGGTTTCGAGCCTCGCGCCGCTCGAACGAACCGGATCATCTGCCCCGTCGCTCGTTGGGACCGCTGGAACTCTCCCACCCGCCGCAAGTACCGCCGGCGCGACGACCCTGCCTCCAACAACCTCGCGGCCACCGTGGACGCCGTTTCGTCGGCTTCGGGGGAGGGGAAATAGGTTGCTGTCCCTCTTTTCACGGGGCGCTACACTGCCGGCGTGACCGCAGAAACGCGCGAAGCGGTGTTGTACGAGAAGCTCCCCGGCGGGCGCGTCCGTTGCCACGCCTGCGGACACCGCTGCACGATCCTCCCGGGGCTCGACGGCATCTGCCGCGTCCGGGGGAACCGCGACGGGACCTTGTTCGCGCCGTGGGGATACGTCGCCGGAGCCCAGGTCGATCCGATCGAGAAGAAGCCTTTCTTCCACGTCCTTCCCGGATGCGAGGCCCTCTCCTTCGGCATGCTCGGATGCGATTTCCACTGCCCGTATTGCCAGAACTGGGAGACGTCGCAGAGCGGGCGCGACCCCGAGGCGTCGGCGCCGGCACGTCCGACCGATCCGGAATCGCTCGTCGCCGCCGCGGTGCGCTACGGAGCGCCGGTGCTCGTGAGCACGTACAACGAGCCGCTCATCACCGCCGAGTGGGCCGTCGCGATCTTCACCCTGGCCAAGGAGCGCGGCCTGCTCTGCGGGTTCGTCTCGAACGGGAACGCGACCCCGGAGGCGATCGCGTACCTGCGCCCGGTGGCCGACCTGTACAAGGTCGATCTCAAGGGATTCCGCGACGCCGCCTACCGTGAGCTCGGCGGGCGGCTGAAGCCGGTCCTCGATTCGATCGGCGAGCTCCACGCCGCCGGGTTCTGGGTCGAGGTCGTCACGCTGCTCGTCCCCGGGTTCAACGACGGGGAGGAGGAGCTCGGCGGCATCGCGCGTTTCCTCGCGTCGGTCTCGCCGGACCTTCCCTGGCACGTCACCGCGTTCCACCCCGACTACAAGATGCAGGCGCCCCGGGCCACGACCGCGGCGGACCTCGAGCGCGCCGCCGCGATCGGCCGCGAGGCGGGGCTCCGTTACGTCTACGCCGGAAACCTCCCCGGCGCGGTCGGCGGCCTCGAGGACACGATCTGCCCGGGGTGCGGGAAGGCGGTCGTCGAGCGGACCGGGTACCGGGTGCGCGCCGTGCGCCTGTCCGGCGGGGCCTGCGCGGCCTGCGGCACCGCGATCGCGGGACGGTGGGCGGCATGAAGGCGCCCAGGAGCCTTCTCTACGTTCCCGCGGCGAGCCCGTCGATGCTCCAGAAGATCCCGTCCCTCGCCGCCGACGCCTTCGTCGTCGACCTCGAGGACGGGATCTCGGCGCAGCAGAAGGAGAGCGCGCGGGAGCTCCTCCGCGAGGCCGCGGCGGCGCGGCTGATCCCCGAGAACGTCCCCTGGATGCTCCGGGTCAACGGCGTCGGGAGCGCGGGGCACGAGGACGACCTCTCGCTCGCGGAGGCGTTGCACCCGCCGCTGGTTCTCGTTCCCAAGGCGGAGGACCCCGAGGAGGTCTGCGACCTCGCCGACTGGTTCTCCGGCCACGGCTCCGGGACCGCCCTGATGATCGAGACGGCGCGCGGCGTCGCGGCGGCGCGCGAGCTCGCCGCCTGCCACGAGCGGATCGCCGCTCTCGTCGTCGGCTCGGCCGATCTCAGGATGTCGCTGCGGGCCCGCCCCGACGACGAGCGGGGCTGGGAACGGCACGCCCTCGGCGAGATCCTCCTCGCCGCCCGAGCCTCCGACGTGCTCGCGATCGACTCCGTCTACTTCCGCTTCCGCGACGACGAGGGGCTCCGCCGGCACGCGTCGATCGCGCGGGGGATGGGGTACGACGGGAAGTCGTGCATCCATCCGTCGCAGATCCCCGTGATCCACGAGGTCTTCGCGCCGACGATGGACGAGCTCGGCTGGGCGCGGCGCGTGGTGGATGCGTGGCGCACCCTCGACGGGGAGCGGCGCGGAGTCCTCGTCGTGGACGGGGAGATGATCGAGGCGCTGCACGTCACCGTTGCGGCGCGGATCCTCGAGCGGAGCGGTGCCTGAGCCACTCGAAGGCGATCGGCAGCACCGAGACGAACACGATCCCCAGGATGACGAAGGTGAAGTTCTCCTTCACGACGGGGATGTTCCCGAACAGGTACCCCGCACCGAGGCACCCGCCGACCCACGCGATCGCCCCGACGACGTTCCACGCGAGGAACCGCGCGTAGGTCATCGTGCCGATCCCGGCGACGAACGGCGCGAACGTGCGCACGATCGGGACGAAGCGGGCGAGGAAGATCGTCTTCCCGCCGTGGCGCGCGTAGAACTCCTGCGTGCGCACCAGGTGCCGGTGCTTGAGGAACCAGCGGTCGACCGAGAAGGCGCGCGGCCCGACCTTGTTCCCGATCCAGTAGTTGGCGGTGTCGCCCAGGATCGCGGCGACGGCGAGGAGCACGAACAACAACCGGACGTCGAGCCCGCCGATCGCGGCCAGCGCCCCCGCCGCGAAGAGCAGGGAGTCGCCCGGGAGAAACGGGGTGACGACGACCCCCGTCTCGAGGAAGACGATCGAGAAGAGGATCGCGTACGTCCACGCACCGTAATCGCGGATCAGCTCGGCGAGGTGCTTGTCGAGATGGAGGAACAGGTCGAGGAAGGTTTCGAGCAAGGGAGCCCTCTCTGCGCGTCACGACCCGACCGTGCTTGCACCGGGTTCTAATCTCCCATCGGCCCGGACGCTCCGAGGAACCGGGTTCCGGTTCTCCG
>DASVAW010000069.1 GCA_036376135.1 Candidatus Polarisedimenticolaceae bacterium
GGCCAGGACCGTCAGCACTCTGACACCCCGGTTCTGGAAGTCGCGATGGAGATTCTCCAGCACGTCGGCTTCGGCTTGGCACGGTGCGCACCAAATCGCCGAGAAGTCGAGCATCACCGGACTCCCACGGTACGAGTAGAGCGAGCGGGTCACGCCATGCTCGTCCTTCAGGGTGAAGTCCTGCCCGCACTTCCAGAGGTCGTAACTCGTGGACTGGTGGTAGCCGATGATGGAGCAGAGGTCGGTCGTTGCGAATCCGGGGCGAGGGGTTCCGTCGGTGCGCTTGCCGAGCGTGCCCTCGAGGTTCGCGCTTCGCGCGGAGACGAGGAAATAGGAATTCCCCGTTCCGGCGTTGACGGTGACCTTCCGGGCCGCCTCGTTCAGCACGGTGCCCACCGCCTTGTCCTGACCGGAAACGACGGCGTGGGAGTACCAGGTGCCGAGGTTTCCCTGCCAGATCTGGAACTCGCGCACCGGCGGCTGGGGGAGGCGAAGGGCCGGGTCCGCGTTGCCGTCGTCCCGCGGCTGCGTCGCGTCCGAGCGAAGGTCCTCGAAGGTCACGACGACCTCGTTCGCGAGCGTTCCCTTGTCGATCCGGACCGGGAAGTGGCTCCCGGGGGCGGAGACCTCGCGGGGGCCGGGGGTGGCGTCGAAGATCACGCGGTAGAGGCCGCCCGCGGCGCCGCCGCCGTTGCGTGCGACGGCGTAGAGCCACCCGTCACGGCCGGTGGCCACGTCGGTCCAGTTGTCGGGGCAGTCGGTGAGGAAGTTCGAGTCGAGGAAGGTCTCGGCCACGTCGAGGGTCGTGTCGTCGGTCGGCCTCAGGACCGCGCGCACGATCTTGTTGGCGCTTTCCTGCGCGAGGTAAACGTTGCGGAAGCTCTCGTCGGCCTCGTCCACGCCCTTCGCGCCGGCGGCTCCGGCGCAGCCGTCGTCGCCGACCGCGACCCCGCCCGGGCACCACTCGGCCGACTCGTCTCGCTTTTCGCAGTATGCGTTCTCGAGGGTCCGGGGGACGCAGTTCGCGTTCGATGTGCAAGGCTGGCCGTAGTTCGCGGAGCCGACGCATTCGCCGCTCCCGTTGTCGTCCACGCGCGAGACGCCGGGGTTCAGGTCGGCCCCGTACCGGTCGTGGTCGTTGTCGATCCCGTCGGCCTTGAGGTCGGGGAACGCCGTGGCCCCGTAGACCTCCACGCCGCGGACGCCGACGAGCGGCTGATACGAGGCCAGCGGATCGTCGTAGGCGCCGTTCGAGTTCCCGGTCGCGGCGTCCCAGCCGAGGTTGCCGTTCGCGGGGACCTCGTTGATCTCGTCGTAGATCGTGTTCCCGGAGCCGGCATCGGTGGCGTACACGCGGCCGGCGGCGGAGACCGTCACGTCCTTCCCGTCGCGGACCCCCTTCGCCCAGACGGCGCTTCCGGGGGTCGGGTTGTCGGCCGGGATCGCGCCGGTGTCCTCGAGGCGGAGGATCTTGCCGGAGAGCGACAGGGCGTTCTGGGCGTTCGAGGAGTTCTCGACGTCGCCGGTCGCGACGTAGAGCTTCCCGTCGGGGCCGAAGGCGAGGCCGCCGCCGTTCCGGAGGAACGACGGTCCCGCGCCGAGGTCGGCGAGCAGATCGACTCCGTTCGCGCAGCCGCTCCCGGGCACGACGGTGAAGCGCGTCACCTTGTTCCGTCCCGTCGCGGCGGCCGTGTAGTAGAGGTAGATCCACCCGTTCTCGGCGAAGCGGGGGTGCGCGACGACGCCGAGGAGCCCGCCTTCGCCGGTCGCGTTCACGGCGACCGAGCAGGCGGGAGTCGCCTGCAGCTCGCCGAGGGCGACCATGCGCACGTTCCCGGTCGTCCGCTCGGCGATGAGGATCCGTCCGTCGGAGGTGGTGTCGAGGGCCGACGGTTCGGTCAGCCCCGAGGTCAGCACGGGCTCGAGCCGGAACCCCTCCGGCAACTCCGCGGCCTGGAGGGAGACGAGCGTCAGCAGGCAGGCGAGCGTGGCGATGCGACGGGACATGGAACCCCCCTTCGCGCCGGGGGGCCTGCCGGCGAAGAGCGGAACGTACCGCGATCTCCCGCCGGGGGTTCTTGCGCTTTGCCAAGTCCCGGAAGCGAAAGGGCCGCCTCGCGGCGGCCCTCTCCGGGACTATTGCTGTGATGCCAAGGATCAGGGTCCCTCGACCCCGCAGGCGTTCGCCCCCTTCACGCGGTAATACCAGGGGGTCGCGTTCCCGAGCTGGTCGCGGTCCTCGTAGAAGGTCCCCGCGGAGGAGCCGATCTTCGCGAACACCCCCGAGGGGGTCTGCGAGCGGTAGACGTTGTAGCTCGCGGCACCGGCGACGGCGGTCCAGCTGACGCGGACGTGGGCGTCGTTGATCGCCGCGGCTCCCAGCGAGGACCCGAGGTCGCCGGGGATCGACTGCGAGGCCTGGTCCTGGGCCAAGACCCGGACGAGGTTCGACTCGGTCAGTCCCGCGCCGGAGCAGCTCTCGTTGTTCCTCGCGCGGACGATGTAGTGATAGGTCGTGTCGTTGGACGCCGTGGCGTCGACGTAGGAGGTGCCCGCCACTGCCGAGGCGATCTGATTCGCGCCGGAGGGGACGAACGCCGGATCGGTCGAGCGGAAGACGTCGTACGTCCCCGCGGAGCCGGTCCCCCAGGCGGGGGCCGCGTTCCAGGAGATGCGGATCCCCGTGTCGGCGCACGGGTCGGCGTCGACCGCCGCGGTCGCGCCGCCGAAGGTCGGAGCCCCCGCGCAGCCGCCGCACGCCTCGAACGCGGGCCCGTTCGCGCTGTTGAGGATCACGCGGTCGAGGTTCCACCCCGAGCGCCCCGCCCCGGAGGTCGGGCCCTTGATCTTGAAGACGAGCCGGACGTTGCTCGAGCCGTCGGCGGCGTTGCCGAGGCTGAGCGTCTGGAGGCTCCAGGACGACTCGGTGACGTTCTCGCTCGACCAGATCGGAACGGTGAGCCCGTTCCGGAGGACGTCGATGGAGGCGACGGCGTTCGACTCCACGTTCAGCCAGCGCCGGAAACGCAACTGGCCGCCGGTGAGCGCCGAGGCGTTGATCACCGGGCTCGTCGCCCGCTGCAGGACGTTCAACTCGTAGTTCCCGGCATTGGCGCCGAGCCCGGTGAGGTCGCTGCCGAGGACACGCGTCCCCTCGAAGGCGGCGGTCGGGTCGGCGGGCGCGGTGCCGAGCCCCTGGGGCGTGCCGATCTGCCACTCCCCCTCGAGGGTCCAGCCGGTGAGCGTCTCGAAGGTGTCCTTGAAGATCCCGGGAGGGATGTGTCCCGCGTTCCCCTGGAACGGGGCGCCGTTCGAATCGAAGACCCGGGGGTTCCCGTACGCGTCGGTCGCCGTGACCCGGAAGTGGAAGCGGCCGCACTCGGGAAGCGGCGAGAGGGTGAGCGTGTGGCTCGTCAGAAGCGAATTGCTCTGGACGACGGACCCGAGCGAGGCGGTCGGGCCCCAGTCGACGCGGACCGTCGCCGGCTCGCTCGTCGAGACCTGCACCGCCGCCGAAGTGTCGGTGATCTGCACCACCTGGATCGAGGGTGCGCCGGGGGCCGTGCAGTCGGCGTCCGCCGTGTCGAACGAGACGCGCGGCTTGCCCGTGCCGTCGTCGGCGTCCTGGTAGCTCGCGGTGAGGATGTCGCCGCCGGCGACCTGCAGGACGCCGTCCCCCGGGACCGGGGCGCCCGGCGCGGTGGGAATGCTCCCGGTGAAGCGCGAGGTGTTCACCCCCGTCTCGGTCAGGGTGACGATCTCCGGCGTCGTCTGCGTCGTCGACGTGAGGGAGATCTGCACGGTGTCGACCGCCGTCGGGGAGGCGTTGAGCCCGAGGTCGGTCAGCTTGAGGGGCAGGACGTCGCTGCACGCCGCGACGGACTTGTCGATCGTGACGACGCCGCTGTTGCAGGCCTGAAGGCCGGAACCGAGGTCGCCGAGCGTCTCGAAGTAATGGTACTGGCCGCCGTTGGAGTCGACGGCGACGTTCCCCGCCACGTCCTCGCTCTCGACCTGGTACCAGTAGATCGTGCACGACTGCAGTCCGTTGATCTGCACCGCGTGAGGGGTGACGAGCGTCGAGGAGGAGGTGGTGCCCGTGGGAGGCTTGAGCTGGCCCCACCGCACGACCGAGGACGACGCCTCATCCGTGTCCCAGCGGACCGTGGCCCGCACGTCGTTGATGTCCGTGGCGCGCACCTGGGAGATCGCCGGGATCACGCAGTCGCCGGTCGCGTTGGCGGTGCGGGTCAGGTTGCTCCCCCCCTGGCCGTCGTCGGCGTCGAGGTAGGTGGCGGTGATCGAGGTGGCGTTCGCGACGGACAGGGCGCCGTCGCCCGCCGCCGGTGCGGCTCCCGTCGTGGCGAGCGCGCCGGTGAACTTCCCCGAGCCGGGGGTCGTCTCGTTCAGGACGATCGTCTCGCCGCCCGGTTCGACCCCGCTCGCGAGCGTCACGCTCACCGTCGAGGAGCCGGTATTCGCGTCGGTCACGCGGACCTGGATCGTCCCGGAGCACCCGTAGGCGGGGCGGTCGAGCTTGATCGTCCCCGCGAACGGCTGCGGGGTTCCCTGGGCGCAGGCCGAGACGGGGGAGTCGCAGGCCGAGTTCGCGCCGACCGCCTGGACCCGGTAGAAGAAGGTCGTCCCGTTCGGGAGATCGGTGTCCACGTATTGCGTCCCGGG
>DASVAW010000070.1 GCA_036376135.1 Candidatus Polarisedimenticolaceae bacterium
CCGTTGTCCACGATCCGGACGTCGGCGAGCACCTTCGTCCGAGGCGCCTGCTCGCGCAGCCGCTCGATCCGCCCGTGCCACGTCGTCGCGGCGAGACCGTCGAGGACCCCGGCGTGCGCGAGCACGAACGCCCCCGTGCACACCGACATCACGATCTCCGCCTCGATCGCGGCGCGCGAGACCCAGGCGAGGAACTCCGGGTTGGACGCCGCCGGCTCGATGTCCCCCCCCGGGATCACGAGGACGTGGGGCACGGGGCAGTTGTCGAAGGTCCGCTCCGGGAGGATCGTCACGAACCCCTGCGCGAGGACCGCCTCGGGGGTGAGGCCGATCGTGCACGGGTCGAAGGCGCGCGTGGCCGCGAAGACCTCGGCGGGCCCGGCGAGGTCGAGGATCTCGAGCCCCGGGAAGACGAGAAAGCCGACTTCGCGTTTGGTCAAGCCCGAGATCCTCCACGCACGCCGGATCCACTCACAAGAACACGTACCTCGCCACGAACAAAGCACCCACGACGTACACGAGCCACCCCGCCTCCCGCCCGCGCCCCGAGAGGAGCTTGAGCAGCGGATAACCGATGAACCCGAAGGCGATCCCGTCGGCGATCGACCACGTGAAGGGGATTCCCGCGGCGACGAGGAACGCGGGGATCGATTCGGTGGGATCCTCCCACGCGACCTGCACGAGGCTTCGCGCCATGAGGCTGCCGACCACGATCAGCGCAGGGGCGGTGAGCGGCTGCAGGATCGCGCCGCCTTCGACCGGCACGCCTCCCCCGATCATCCGGACGAGCGGCGCGAAGAACAGGGCGAGGAGGAACAACCCCCCGGTCACGAGGTTCGCGAGGCCCGTGCGCGCCCCGGCCTCGACCCCCGTCGCGCTCTCGATGTAGGCGGTGACCGTTGAGGTCCCGAGCATCGAGCCCACGACCGTGCCCGACGCGTCGGCGAGCAGCGCCCGTTTCGCCCGGGGGAGCCTGCCGTCGCGCAGGAACCCGCCCTGGCTTCCGATACCGATCAGCGTCCCGACCGCGTCGAAGACCGCCATGAAGAGGAAGATCAGCACGATAGGGAGGACCGCCGCGTCGAGGAGTCCCGCGAGGTCGAGCTTCAGGAAGGTCGGGGCGAGCGACGGCGGCGGCTCGAGCAGTCCCTGCCACGTCACGAGCCCGGCACCCCACGCGACGACCCCCGCCGCGAGCATCCCGATCAGGATCGCGCCGCGGACCTTGCGCGCGAGGAGGGTCGCGGTCACGACGAGCCCGAGGATCGCGACGAGGACCGGCGGCCTCGCGAGATTTCCGAGGTGGAGGATCCCGCCCCCCGCCGGCCGCTCGACGAGCCCCGCGTTCACGAGGCCGATGAACGCGACGAACAGCCCGATCCCCGCCGCGATCGCGTGCTTGAGCGAGGACGGGACGGCGTCGATCAGCTTCTCGCGGATCCCGAGGAAGGTCAGCAGGAAGAACGCCACCCCGGAGACCAACACCGCGGCGAGGGCGGTCGGCCAGGCGACTCCCATCCCCAGGACGACCGAGACGAAGAAGAAGTTCTCCCCCATCGCCGGCGCCATCGCGATCGGGTAGTTGGCCGCGAACCCCATCACCCAGGTCGCCAGCGCCGCCGACAGGCAGGTGGCGGTCATGACGGCGCCGAAGTCGAGTCCGGCCTGCGAGAGGACCGCCGGGTTGACCACGACGATGTAGGCCATCGTCATGAAGGTGGTCGCCCCGCCGAGGACCTCCGTCCGGAGGTCGGTCCCTTGTTCCTTCAGGCGGAACAGGCGCTCGAGCACCGAATTGCCCCTTCCCGGCGTCACGCTAGCACCGTACGATCCCGGGCGGAGGACACGGCATGACCAAGTTCAAGTGGGGGGCGGCCGCCCTGGCGGTGGTCGCGATGGTGGGGAGTGCGTTCGCCGCTCCGATCTCGTTCAACGGCAGGAATTACGACCGGGGCCCCTCGGGCTGGGTCCTGCAGGATCCGACGGGGAGCTTCGCGGTCGACGGCACCACGATCTCCGTCCGTTTCGTGGACGGGATCGCGGGGATGGACGGCTTCCGCAGGGCCTGGCTCGCGGCGGGCGGCGATGCGGAGCTCGCGCAGTTCGAGGTGGTCCGGTCGAACAGCCTCGGGATCCACGACCTCGCGCTGATCCCGGGCCAGGATCCGATCGAGGTCGCGCGCCGGTTCCAGGGGACCGGCCTCGTCCGCTGGGCCGACGTGAACACGATCGGCCGCTGGGTCGCGCTCCCGAACGACACGCAGTTCGGGAGCCAGTGGCACCTGCGCAACACCGGGCAGACCGGCGGGACCGCCGACAAGGACATGGACGTCGACGAGGCGTGGGACGTGGTGACCGGCGACCCCGCGATCGTCGTCGCGATCGTGGACAGCGGCACGGACATCGCGCACCAGGACCTGACCGCCAACCTCTGGAAGAACACCGCCGAGACCCCGGGGAACGGCCAGGACGACGACGGGAACGGATACGTCGACGACTACGACGGCTGGGACTTCGAGGGGAACGACGGCAATCCCTCCTCGACGAACGGCCACGGCACCAACGTCGCCGGGATCGTCTCGGCCCGCACGAACAACGGGACCGGCGTCGCCGGCATCGCGGGAGGGTACGCGACGGGCGGGGTCAGGTTGATGCCGGTGAAGGTGGGAACCTCGGGCCCGAACGGCGCCATCCTCGACGACGCGATCCTCTACGGCGCGAACAACGGTGCGCAGATCATCACGATGAGCCTCACGGTGGGACAGTCCCAGGCGATCGACGACGCGCTGGCGTACGCATGGAGCACGAAGGGGGCCTTCATCGACTGCGCCTCGGGGAACAACTCGTCGTCGTCGGTCGGTTATCCCTCGAGCAGCCCGAACGTGATGGCGATCGGCGCGACGGACCACAACGACGCCCGCGCGTCGTGGTCGAACTACGGCTCCGACCTCGAGGTCGTCGCCCCGGGCGTGAACATCCTCACGACCGGCCTGAACAACACCTACCAGACCAACAGCGGCACGTCGTTCTCCGCTCCCTGCACCGCGGGGGTCGCGGCGCTGATGCTCTCCAAGAACCCCGGCTTCACCAACGACCAGATCCGCCAGACCCTCAAGGACACCGCGGACGACGTGGGGACCTCCGGGTACGACCTGCAGACCGGTTACGGCCGCATCAACGCCAAACGCGCCGTGGACGCCGTGCCCCCGGCGAACTGCGTGGACGGCGACAACGACGGGTACTTCTCGACCGGCGGCTGCGGCACGACGGTCGACTGCAACGACGCCAGTCCCCGGGTCTACCCCGGCGCCCCGGAGATCTGCCGGGACGGGATCGACCAGGACTGCAACGGCGTCGACAAGCTCAAGGGGAAGTGCGCGAGGCAGTGACCTTCCCGCCCCGTTTCGTATCTTGATCTTCGATTCCCCGGGGCCGAGGCCCCGGTCCCGGGGGGTCGGAGACGACGATGGAAATGACGATCACGATGCCCGGGGCCGGCCGCGTCGAGGCCCACTTCGGCGGCCTGACGGTCACGACCGACCAGGACGGCACCGCCCCCAACCCCTTCGCGCTGTTCCTCGCCTCGATCGGGACCTGCGCGGGGATCTACGTCGCGCGGTTCTGCCAGGGGCGCGGCCTTCCCCACGACCGCATCCGCATCCTCCAGAGGGTGGAAGCCGACCCGGCGACCGGCCTCGTCGGCAGGATCGTGCTCGACATCGAGCTCCCCGCGGACTTCCCCGAGAAGTACCGCGATGCGGTGATCCGCGCGGCGGACCAGTGCAAGGTCAAGAAGCACCTCGACGCGCCGCCGGTGATCGAGTTGTATGCCGTGGGTGCCGCAGTCTGACGCGAGGCGCAACCTCCCGTCCCGGGTTATCCTCCCCGGACGCATGAGGGGCCTTCTTCTCGCACTGCTCCTGCTCGCGACGCCGGCCGCGGCGGCGGACACGCTCGACGGTCCGATGGTGGACCGTCGCACCCCGACCGTGCGCGCGCGTTTCGCGTGGCCGCAGCAGGCCGCGTTCGCAGCGGGCGTCGTCTTCCACCGGCAGCCCGAGCGGATCACCTGCGAAACGGTCTGCCAGATCCGCGGCTGGCATCTCCAGGGGGAGGCCGGGATCGCCGGCGGGCAACTCGCCTTCGGCTGGACGAAGCTCGTCGGCCAGCACGGCCCCCGCTTCGACGTCCTCTCGCGCCCGTACATGGCCTTCGCCGTCCGCGCGGCGCTGCTGCGGACCTGGGGGAGCTCCACGCTCGCGCCGAAAGAGCGCTCGTTCGCGGGGGTCGAAGGAGCTTGGAGCGTCGCGAGGATCAGCCTGGCGCTTTCGGTGATGCGCGATCTCGACGACGACCGGGTCGGGTCCCGGTGGCTCGTCGGCGGAGGGCTCGGATGGGGGTTCTGACCCGCCTCGCCGGCGCGGTCGTCGTCGCGGGGCTCGCCGCGGGGGCGGCGCACGCCCTCGAGTCGGACGGGTTCTGGGCGTGGGGGAGGCCGCTCGAGGATTCCTCCGAGGCGATCAACGCGAGGGTGAACGCCGACCTCCGGGCGGTCGCCGACGAGGCGAACGAAGCGACGCCGGGGAAACTCGACTGCACGACGCTCGAGCGGCGCTTCATGCGACGGATGCGATTCCCGTCGTTCCAGACCGTCGAGGTCTGGGCGATGGGCTCTCCCCTCGTCGACAGGACCCCGGCGACGAACCAGGAGGAGGAGCGTTACCGGAAGGAGTGGCTGTTCGCCGCGACGATCCCCGGGGACGTCGTCCGCTGGATGCCTCCGAGCCCCATCATCTCGATCGGCGGCGTGAGGCTCGGGACCGACAAGCTCGGCCATTTCTTCTCGGAGGGGATCCTCCTGCACTCGCGCTTCGAGGCGAGGCGCGAGAAGGGCGACACCGTCGAGCAGGCGGAGGCCAACGCGCTGAAGTGGAGCGTCCTGACCGAGCGGACCTTCCTCGGCCTCTCGACGTCGGGGGTCTTCTCGCGCGGCGATCTCGAGGCGAACCACGAGGGGATGCGTTTCTACAACCAGCTCTGCGACGTCGACGACCCGATGCTGCGGCTCGTCGGGGGAGCGTGGACGCTGACGCGGCCCTTCGACATCCGCGACTACGTCACTCCCGAGTGGGACGAGACCTGGCAGTCGCCGATCTTCGGGGCAATGCGCTGGCCGCGGATCAAGCGTCGGCTCGAGACCTACTGCCCGCTGCTCGCCGACCCGGCGGTGCGCGCCCAGCGGGCCGCGTATGCGGCGCGCGACACCGAAACCCGGACCGAGCGCCTCGTCGCGGAGATCGTCGCGCAGGGGAAACTCGCCGAGCCGGGGCAGTTCTCCCTCGAGCACGTGTGCGCGGAGGCGGGGCCGTGAGGCTCGTGGCGGCGGTCGTCGCGGCGCTATGCGCCCTTCCTTCCCTCGCGGCCACGATCGAGGTGAAGGTCGTGGGGCCGGAGGGGGAGGGGATCCGCGGGGTCTGGGTGAGCGCCCTCCGGGAGGCGGCCGTCTCCGGGCCCGCCCGATCGGCGACCTCCGACGACCGCGGCGTCGTCGTGCTCGACCGGCTCGCGGAGGGGACGTGGGTCCTTCAGATCCGGCCGCCCTCGGGGATGGCCCTGTTTCCTTCCGCCGGGCGGGACGACAGGGTGCGGCTCCGTGACGCGAGCGAACGGGTGAGCGTCACGATTCCCCTTCGACGCGGCGACGTCGTCCGCGGCAAGGTCGTCGGAGACTACGCGCCCCGGTTCACGCGGGTGCTCTTCGTCGCCCCCGGTGCGCAACACAGCCTGAACCTGGACCGGACGGGCACCGGGACGGTCGTGATCGAGCCGGGACTCTGGAAGGTGGTTCCCTCGCTTCCCGACAGCGTCGCGTGGTCGACGCTGGTCGTCGACGATCGGCCGTGGACGGGGCCCGACCTTCGATTCGAGACCCACGGCGAAGGCCGCGTCTACGACGTCAGCCTGAGCTTCGTCCCGCCCGGCCGGCTCAGCGGCAAGGTCTCGATCACGGGCGACTCGCGGCAGGTGCTCGTCGTCGCGACCCTTCAACGCGCCGGCGCCTGGCAGGCGGAGGGTGGATCCCTTGCCGGAGCGCAGGAGATGAGGATCGCCACAAGCCCCGAGCGCGACGGGAGCTACGACCGCGACCTGGCCGAGGGGACCTGGCTCGTGACGGTCGCCGGGCCGAAGGTCGTGGAAGTCGATCCACCTTCGGTCACCGTCGAGATCGCGCGAGGCTCGGAGTCCACGGCGTCGTTTCGCGTCCGCACGGCAGAGGCGGAAGGGCCGAAGGGGACCTTCGTGGTTCGGGTGCTCGATCCCGACGGGCGCCCGGTCCCGGCGGCGCAAGTCGAGGTGCGCGCCCTCTTGGACGACTCGCCGTCCGGCGCCCCCGTCGCGTCGGGGGTGACGCGCGGCGGGACCGCGAACCTGGAAGCGGCGATCGCGGGGGGGAGCTACGTCGTCGCGGCGGCTCACGAGAGCTGGCTGTGGGGCTCGACGGTGCTGCGCGACCTCGAGATCGCCGAGGGGGAGCGCATCCCGGTCGACGTCACCGTGCGTCGCGGCGGGGCCGTCGAGGCCCGCGTCGAGTCGGACGCGCGACCCGTCCTTCATCTCCTCCGGCTGGACGACCCCGTGCCGACACCGTTCCAGTCCGAGGCCGCGCAGAAGCGCTCCACGCATCGCCGACTCCCCCTCGACGTGCGCGGGGAGGGGCTCGCCGCCGGGCTCGAGCCGGGGCGATTCCGCGTGACGGTCGCCGACGACGGGCCGGGCTCCGAGGCGCGCGTGCTGCGGCTGCGTGTTCCCGGCGGCGAGCCCGGTACGGCGCTGGAGGTCGACGTCCGTGAGGGGGACGTGGCGAAGGTGGAGGTCGTTCCGAAACCGGCGGCCGCGGCGACGGCGCGTTTCCGCTGCGCCGACGGCAACCCGGTGGCGGAATCGCTGGTGGTCCGCGGATTCCTGGAGGACGACACCGACGAGCCGTCGTTCACCATGGACGCGGCGGTGAAGGAGGACCGCCGGGCGACCTGGGGACCGATGGCAGCGGGACGATGGCGGTTCGAGTTCCAGCCGAAGGCGTTCACGCGAACGACCTGGGCCCCCGGGACGGAGGTCGTCGCGGACGCACAGACCTTCACGCTCGACGCCGACGGCGTGCCGAAGGACCTCGGCGTGATCGAGGTGGACTGCGATCCGGCGACGAAGCTGACGATCCCGCTTCGCGACGCGGGAGGCGCGCTCGAGACGAGCCTCGCTCGCGCAAGCGCGCGCCGTCGCGAGAACGCCGACGCGCCGTGGCAGGCGGTCGAAGGTCTGCGCGTCGCGCCGGGCGACGGAGAGATCGTCGTGCGCGGCCTTCCCGAGGGAGACGGAACGCTCGAGCTCACCGTCGAGCACCCGCACCTGCTCGATCGAGCGTCGACGACGGCGACGATCGAGGGGAAACGGCGGCGCGGGGCGCTCCTCCCCGCCGCGACGGAGATCCGCGAGCTCGGAGGAGCGATCTCGGTCGCCGGCGCGGCGCGGCTGCGCCTGACCCGAGAGGGAGATTCGCGGGTGGTTCCGGTAGACGCGTCGTGGCACGCGGCCGTGTCGATCCTCCCGGGGACGTACGACGTCGCCTCATGTTCCGCCGAGGACATCCCGTGCGCGTCGCCGACGCGCCGCTGGCCGCGAGTCGAGGTCGTCGCCGGCCGGACGACCGAGCTGAGGTGACGATGCGCCGGTGGCTTCCCCTGCTGTGGTTCGCGTCGATGGGCGCGCCGATTCTCGCCGGGACGATCGAGGTGAAGGTGATCGGTCCCGGGGGAGCCGGGGTCGCCGGGGCGACGGTCGTCGTCGATCGGGAGACGCTGAGATCGGATTGGATGGCTTCCCCCGAGGCGCGCACGGCCACGACGGGCCCCGACGGGGTTGCGGTCTTCCCGGGACTTCCCGCCGGCTCGTGGAAACTCCGGGGGGAGCTCCCCCTGACCCTGGGACTGGTATCGCCCACCGATGCCGTTCCGGTCACCCTGATCGACGACGAGGCCACCGCGTCGGTGCTCCTTCAGGGCGTCCTGGGCGATCGCGTTCGCGTGACGGCCGTCGGCGCGGGATCGGCCGCCGGCGGCGCCCGACTGCTGTTCCAAGACTCGAGCGGCCCCGCGTTTCCGCTCTCGGTGGACGGGCAGGGGCGCGGGGAGGTCGTGCTCCCCGCCGGCCGCTGGGTCGTCCTCGTTCCGGGCGGGCGATCCGCGCCGTCTTCGGTCGAACTCGACGGGCGCTCGGTCGGGCCGGGGAACCCCATCGTGACCACCGGCGCGGGCGCGACGATCGAGGTGACCTGGCGGTTCGCCGCCACAGGCCGCGTCGCAGGGCAGGTCCGGTACGAAGGGCCCGTGCCGGACTCCCAGGTTTTCGTCGCCGCCGAGCGAAAGCCCGCGCCCGGAGAACCCCCGCCGGACGCGGCGTCGACGGGATACGCGGAGGTCGACGCCGGGGGGCGATTCAGCTTCGCGATCCGCGAAGGGACCTGGCGGCTTCGTCTCGGCGGCCACGCGATACTCGAGGCGCAGCCGGCGGAGATCGAGGTCGAGGTCCGCTCGGGGGTGGAGGTATCCGCCGCGTTCGTCGCCACGACGCGGGAGAGGGCCCCATCCGCGCGGGGGCGCCTCGACGTCCAGGTGCTCACTCCCGACGGCGCCCCCTGCGAACGCGCCACCGTCTTCGTTCGCCGGTTGATCGACGGCATCCCCGCGCCGCGCAGCACGCAGGCCGCGCCGAGGGCCCCGGGGCACTACGAGGTGGAGCTCGACGCCGAGGGGATCTGGCGCGTGGAGGCGGGGCACCCCGACTGGGTCTGGAACACGGTCGCGGTCCGATTCGAGAACGCGGAAGACCCGAAGCCGCTCCAGACGAAGCTGACGCTTCGTCGCGGAGCCACGATCGAAGTTCGAACGGCGGGCGCGTCCAAGGGAGCTCCTCCTGCGGTCCTGCGGGCGCGTATCGTGGGGGACGCGGACGAGGAAATGGGACTCGCCGGACAGTCGTCCTTCTGGAGGAACGTCACGACGGACGCCGAGGGGCGGGCGCTCCTGCGCGGGTTGGCGGCGCGCCGCTGGCAGATCGACGTCTCGGGGAACGACGCATGGCAGTACCGCTTGAAGGTCGGTGACGAGTCGCCGGCCTCCCACGTCGAGATCGACCTCTCCGAAGGGGACGTCGCGAAGGTCGAGGTCGTGCCGGAGAGGGCCTCGGCGATCCGGGTCGGACTGCAGTGCGAGGACGGGAGTGCCGTCGACGGCGACGTGCGCCTGCGAGCGTATCGCGTCGACCGCCCCGGGGCGGAGCCGAAGGACTTCCACGCCGGGACGCCGTTCGATCTCGTCGCCCCGATGACCTTCGGCCCGCTCGATCCGGGACCGTGGCGCTTGGAGTTCGAGCCGCGGCGCTTCGCCCGGACCACCTGGGCCCCCGGCACCGAGATCCCCGCCGACGCGCAGACGTACACGCTCGAGGCCGACGGCATCCCGAAGGACCTCGGCACGATCCGCGTCGACTGCGCGCCGGCCGCGCGCGTCGCCGTTTACGTCGATCCGGCCGGCGCCGAGCCCGACGACGTCCCGTCCCCCGACCTCCGGCTCGCGCGCCTGGACGGGCGATGGCGGGAGAACGACGAGGCCCCGTGGCAGCCGCTGCGCGGGCTCTCGGTCGCCGCGTCGAAGGATGCGCTCTACGTGCACCGGCTCCCGGAGGGGGCGGGGACGATGGAGCTCACGATCAAGCACCCGCACCTGCTCGACGAGCCTCACGCCGTCGCGACCCTGCGCGGCGAGCGGTACCGCGGCGGGCTGCATCAGGCGGTCGCCGAGGTCCCGGGGGTCGGCGGGGCGATCGTCTACTCGGGAGCGAGACGCCTGAAGCTGGTCCCGCGCCCGGAGGGGGCGCACCCCGGGGCCTTACGCAGGCCGAGCGGGAACGGCGGCTTCGAGGCGAGGTCCGCGCCGGACTCCCCGCCGGTACCGGCCGATCTCGAGCCGCGCATCGTCCCGATCGATCCCGAGTGGGGCGCGGCGGTCTCCGTTGCGCCCGGCGTCTACGATGTGCGCGCCTGCGGCGAACCGGATCCGGAGTGCGAGCGAGTCGAGAAACTCTGGTCCGGGATCCGCGTACTGGCCGGGTCCACGATCGAGTTGCGCTGAAGGAGCTTCACCGTGTTGCGTCGTGCCGTCGTCGTCGCGCTTACATGCGTCCTTCCCGCCCTCCCGGCGCGTGCCGTGGAGAAGCGGCCGCTGACCGAGCTTCCGTACACGCCGTCGCTCGAGACGGCGTTCATGGACAAGGCCGCCGACCCCTGCGAGGACTTCTACCAGTACGCCTGCGGGAACTGGATCAAGATCAACCCGATCCCTCCCGATCAGTCCTCCTGGAGCGTCTACGGGAAGCTGTACGACGACAATCAGCAGTACCTGTGGGGTCTCCTCGAGCAGGCGGCATCCCCCGATCCCTCCCGGCCGGCGCACGTGAAGCAGGTCGGCGACTACTTCGCCGCGTGTCTGGACGAGAAGGGGATCGAGTCGAAGGGGCTCGCGCCGGTGCGCGCCGACCTCGACGCGATCGCGGCGCTGGCGTCGAAGGAGGGGATCGCCGCGGTCGCCGGGAAGATCGATCCCCGCCTGGCGGGGAGCGGACTGCTGTTCGGCTTCGGCTCGACGCAGGACGCGAAGGACCCCGAGCGGGTCATCGCGCAGGCGGCGGCCGGCGGCCTCGGCCTTCCCGATCGCGACTACTACACCGACCAGGACGACAAGTCGAAGGAGATCCGGCGGCGCTACCTCGACCACGTCGCGCGGATGCTCGAGCTCGCCGGCGACTCCGACGAGGCGGCGGCCCGCGGGGCGCAGACGGTGATGCGCCTCGAGACGGCGCTGGCGACGGCGTCGCTGACCCGCGTCGAGCAGCGCGACCCGTACAAGGTCTTCAACAAGATGACGGTGGCGAAGCTGCGCAAGCTCGCCCCCGCGTTCGACTGGACCGCCTACCTCGCCGCGGTCGGCGCCTCGGCGGAAGGGGACCTCAACGTCACCGAGCCGAGGTTCTTCGCGGAGCTGGGCAGACGGCTCGAGGCCGAGCCGCTCGAGGACTGGAAGACGCTGATGCGCTGGCACGTGCTCAACGCCAAGGCGGCGTACCTCCCCGCCGCGTTCGAGCGCGCGGACTTCGAGTTCCACCAGGCGACCCTCCGCGGGGTGAAGGAGATGGCGCCGCGCTGGAAACGCTGCGTCGCGCTCGTCGACGGCCAGCTCGGCGAGGCGCTCGGCCGCCTGTTCGTGGAGGAGGCGTTCCCCGCCCAGGCGAAGGCCGCGGCGGCGACGATGGTCGCCGAGATCCGGCTCGCTATGGAAAAGCGCCTGCAGGGGCTCGCGTGGATGGGCTCCGCGACCAGGACGAAGGCGCTCGCGAAGCTCCGGGGGATGAAGGACAAGGTCGGGTATCCCGACACCTTCCGCGACTACTCGAAGATCGCGGTCTCCCGCGACGACTTTCTCGGGAACGTCGAACGCGCGGCGGCGTTCGAGACGCGCCGGCAGATCGGGAAGATCGGACGGCCCGTCGACCGGAAGGAGTGGGGGATGACGCCCCCGACGGTCAACGCCTACTACAACCCGCTGATGAACGACATGAACTTCCCGGCGGGGGTCCTCCTGCCGCCGCTGTTCGACCTGAAGATGGACGCCGCGCCGAACTACGGGAACACCGGCGGCACCATCGGTCACGAGCTGATCCACGGCTTCGACGACGAGGGGCGGAAGTTCGACGCCGACGGATCCCTGCGCGACTGGTGGACGAAGAAGGACGCGAAGGCGTTCGAGGAGCGGATCGCGTGCATCCGCGAACAGTACGCGGAGTACACGATCCTCGACGACATCAAGATCAACAGCGCCCTGACGTCGGGAGAGGACGTCGCCGACCTCGGCGGGACGATCCTGGCGTACGAGGCGTGGAAACACGCGACGCAGAACCAGCGCCTCATGCCCGTGGACGGCCTCACCCCCGACCAGCGGTTCTTCGTCGGCTTCGCGCAGTGGGTCTGCGGCGACCGCACCCCCGAGTCGGCGCGATTGCGCGCGAAGACCGACCCGCACTCCCCCGGCCGCTACCGGATCAACGGCGTCGTCGTGAACATGCCGGAGTTCGCCGAGGCGTTCCAGTGCAAGGCCGGGGACGCGATGGTGCGGGAGAAGGTCTGCAAGGTCTGGTGAGGCGCTCCTCCTAGGGGGCGATCGCCTGGAGCCGGAGACCCGGCCGGACGTGGTAGTCCCGATCGAACGGCGACGCGTACGGCTCGTACCGCGTCGCCCCCCACGTCGAGGGGGCGTCCCGTCGCTTCCATGCCAGCTCGCCCGCCCCGGTCGGCGCCTCGGCATCCACCCAGTCGATCCACAAGACCCCTGCGTGGGAGTGGATCTGCGGGAGCGCGCCGCCCGCGAACGACGAGGTGGCGACGACGCTCCGGTCGTATCCGGCGGCGTTCGGCGTCGCGTGCACGAGGGACGTCGCCGGTCCGTCGCGGCGGGAGTAGACGATGTGGAGCTGCCCGGCGTGGATTACGGCGTTCACGTGGGACACCTGTTCGCCGGGGAGAGACACCGGTTCGGGAAGGCTCCAACGCCAGTCGGGTGCCGACGCCGTCCGGGCGAAGGCCTGCGTCTGGGCGCCCGAAACGAGCACGTAAATCGCCACCACGCTGCCGTCCGGCGCGAAGGCGACCGACGGCGCGGAGGCGGCGCCGCGCGCCACGCGGCACGGTGCGCCCCAGCCCGAGGCGTTCGCGGAGGCGACGACGAGGTCGTCGGTCTCGCCGACCCGCTCCAGCCATCCGACGACGGCGCCGCCGGTGAGCGGGTCCACGGCGACGTCCGGAGCGCGCGGAACGCTCTCGGGGTGGTAGGTCGGCGCGTCCGAGCGATCCCCGGAGGTGTTGCGAAGGGTCAGACCGTTACCGATCGGATCCGGGGCGTCCACGATTTCCAGACGCTGGATGCGGGGCGGGGTTCCCGACGGCGGCAGGAACGGGAGAACGTCCTCGGCCTGGGCCGAACCGGCCGCGCCCGCGATCGTGAGGAGGAACACGAGCGCGGAGCAGCTCCTGTTGCGATGCGTCGTATGCCGGTTCATGCATCACTCCGATTCGACTCGGACAGGTACTCCCTGGCCTCGGAGAGGTTGGGTTCCACGCGATGCGCGTAGGCCCGAAGGGTCTTTTCGTGCATGCGCGCCGTGGTGACGTCGCCGGCGGCCAGCGCCAGCGCTCGGAGGATGTGGCAGTTTCGGAATACGACGTCGACGTAGTCTCTCGCCCGGGCGATCCCGTTGGAGCGCAGCGCGTACGCCTCCGCCCCGTCGGCATTCGATTCGGCCGCTTCGAGCTTGGCGAGGTGGCTCAGGGCGAGAGCCAGGTGACGCTCGAGTCCCCCCGCCTCGGCCTCGCGGCAGGACTCGAGAAGCAGGGGGCGGGCCTCGCCGTGTCGACCCAGTCGGACGAGGCAGGCGCCCCGGTTGATGCGCATCTGGAGCGCGCTCGGGGATTCGCCGCACGCATTGCACGCCGCGGCGGCCCGTTCGAACCACTCCTCCGCGGCGGCGAACTCTTCGCGCTCGTGCGCGAGCATGCCCCGCAGACCGAGCAGGTGGGCGAACAGCGCCGGGTCCTCCTTCTCCAGATGACCGAGGATCGACTCCGCGGAGTCCAGGGTCATCTGCGCGACCGCAACCAGGCCGAGTCGCAGCGACGCCGCGGTGAGGATCTCGAGGAGGCGGACGCGTTGGGGGGCGCTGAAATGACGGAGCCCGAGAAGCCGCTCCGCCTCGGCCTTCGCGTACAGATAGGCGCCCGAGCTCACGAGCGCGGCGACGCGTCGCAGCTGAAGGTCCGCGATTTCGTCCGCGCCGGCTTCGTCTTTCGCACGACGCTCCAGGATCGCCGAATACAGGGCGTAGGCCTCCACGAATCGGCCGGAGACCCGGAGATGGTCGGCCTCCCGAAGGGCCTCGGGGACGGGACGATCGCGCCACTCCTCCGGGACGAGATCGCGCCGGAATTCCACCTCGAACCGCTCCGCCATCGCGCTGATCGGCACGCCGTAGATCTGCCCCAGCGCGAACAGCCGGGTGAACGACGGCGTCGCTCGCCCGTTCTCGATACGGGACAGGTGGGATTTGGTGAGCGGCTCCGGGTAGATCGCCGAGGCTTCCTCGACCGCGTCGAGGGACAGGCGGCGACTCTCCCGGACCTGTTTCAGGTAGGCCCCGAAACGCCTCGTGCCGAAGCCGTTGGTCATTCGTTCCACGTACCCCCCCGGGCCGTTGAGTGGAGTCGGGGGATGGCCCCGACCCGCCGGCTTCCCCCCGCGCGGAACGGAGGCGCGGGAGCGACATGAATGGAATACACGCTCAGGGTTGCGGGCGGGCAACGTGGAAATCGAAAGTGGGTTGCGTATACGCAACCCTTGGTTCAGGCCGCATCCTCCCGCGCGCTCCTCGGCGGCTGGAACCGCAGGGAGAGCTTCGCGTCCCCGCTCTTTCCCCACAGGAAAAACAGGACGTCCCGGCGGCGCCGGGCCTCCTCCACGTCGGTCGTCCCGAGGGACTGGCGGAAACGCGTCTTCTTCCACCCCGGAAGGTGCACGGTGTACGCCACCCACCAGACGTTGCCGTTCTTCCAGAGATGGTGGTTGGGGTGGTTCCCGTGGTCGGGGTGCAGGGGCGAGTGCGGGTTCGTGAGCGTCTGGGACATCGTGTCTTCTCCTCGGCCCGAGAAGACACCCGGTATCGCGGGGCCAGCCGCGCGGACACTTGGTTGAGCGGGGACCTCCCGCTCCGCATCCCCGGGCGGCGGCCTTCGGAAGGCCGCCGTCCGGGTTGGCACCTTGGGCTGTCCGTCCCAGGTT
>DASVAW010000071.1 GCA_036376135.1 Candidatus Polarisedimenticolaceae bacterium
TCGTCGACGCCGGTCAGCAGGCGGTAGATCGGGAGATTGTCGGGGGGCTTCATGCGGTGAGGATGCACGAAGCCCCGCCCGCAGGACAAGCCGGATCAGGACGGCGGAAGGATCGGGATCTCCACGCACCCGGTCGCGCCGGCACAGTCCGCCAGGCACATGTTGTTGAAGCGCTGGCCGCCGTCGCACCAGACCTTGGCGCCGCCCGTCGGGCAACCGCACGGCGACGGCTTTGCCGCCTCCACCTCGGTCCAGAGGGTCGCGGCGCCCAGCACCACGACCAGACCGAACGCGCAACCCAGGAACCAACGAACCGTTCTGCGCATGCTGCCCCCATCCCGACGGGGGCCAAGGGGCCGATGCGGACCCCGGCGCCCCGTCGCATCGGGGCTTCTATGGAAGCCTCGCGGGTCGGGGGCAGCCGGAGTCCGCCTGTCGGTCCGCCGCTGCAGCGAGCGGGGGACGAGGCTCAGCCAGCCCCTCAGTCCTTGAAGTACGCGAACCCGGCGATCCCGAGGATCGTGAACGCGAGGGCGACCTTCGCGAGCATGCCGACGAGGAATCCGACGAACGCCCCGCCCCCCGCCTTCGTCGCGCGCTTCAGGTCGCGATCCAGGAAGTACTCCGCCGCGACGGCGCCGAGCGCGGGGCCGAGGACGATGCCGAGCAGCCCCATCGGGAGCCCGACGACGAGCCCGACCATCGCGCCGAGGATCCCCCACTTCGAGGCACCCATCGTTCGCGCGCCCAGCACCCCCGCGAGGTAGTCGACCGCGAACGCCGCGGCGGACAACACCCCGACCGCGACGACGGTCCCGACCGAGATCCTGGCGAACCCGTCCGCCGCGGCGATCGCGAGCACGCCGCCGAAGAGCAGGATCGATCCCGGGATCGCGGGGAGGAACAACCCGACGAACCCGATCGCGATCGCGAGGAGACCGGCGATCTTCAGCGCGACAGCCACGTGCGGATCCGCTCCGTCACCGCCTCGGCGGTGAAGCCGAACTTCTCGCCGAGCACGTTCCCCGGCGCCGACGCGCCGAAGCGGTCGATGCCCAGCGTCAGGCCGCCGGGGCCCGCGATCGCCCGCCACGGGTCGGTGCGCCCCGCCTCGATCGTCGCGACGGGGACCCCCTCGGGGAACAACATCGACTTGTATTCGTCGCCCTGGGCTTCGAAGAGCTCGAGGCACGGCGCCGAGACGACGTTGAGCCGGATCCCCTCCTTCGCGAGCGTCTCCCTCGCCGCGACGGCGAGGTGAACCTCGGAGCCGGTGGCGACGACGACGGCGTCGGGATCGGCCACGCCGGCGACGTTGTAGGCGCCGCGCAGCGCGTCCGCGATGTTCGGCATCTCGCGCGGGATCGGCGGGAGCTTCTGGCGCGTCAGCACGATCGCGGTCGGTCCGTGGCGGCGCGTGAGCGCGTGCCCCCAGGCGACCGCCGTCTCCCAGCCGTCGGCCGGACGCATCACGTGGAGGTTGGGGATGATGCGCAGCGACGCGACCTGCTCGATCGGTTCGTGCGTCGGTCCGTCCTCGCCGACGAAGATCGAATCGTGCGTGAAGACGTAGATCGCCTGCAGGTGGGAGAGCGCCGCGAGTCGGATCGCCGGGCGCATGTAGTCGGCGAAGACCAGGAAGGTCGAGCCGTACGGGATGAACGCCCCCGAGTACGCGATGCCGTTCATCACGGCGCCCATCCCGTGCTCGCGGATCCCGAAGTGCAGGTTGCGACCGCCGAACGCCTCCTTCCGGATCGAGGCTTCCCCCTTGAGGAGGGTGAGCGTCGAGGGGGCGAGATCGGCGGAGCCCCCGACGAGCGCCGGAGTGAGCGCCGCGGCCTTCTGGAGGACGTCGCGCCCGTGCTCGCGGGTCGCCGCGGCGTTCGTCGGCGCCTGCGCGACGAGCTGCTCCACCACGTCGACGGCGACCTCGCGGTTCACGATCGCGTCCCACGCCCGCGACTTGTCCGGGTTCGCCCCGCGCCACTGCGAGAACCGCGACTCCCAGCCGGTCCGCAGCGCGGCGCCTTCGCTCGCGCGCGCGTGGAAGAAGTCGCGCACGGCGTCGGGGATGTGGAACGTCGGCTCGAGCGGCCAGCCGAGGGCCAGCTTCGTCGCCTTCGTCTCGTCGGGGCCGAGCGGGGAGCCGTGCGCCTCGTGCGTGTCCTGCTTGTGCGGCGCGCCGTGGCCGATGTGCGTCCGGCAGGCGATCAGCGACGGGCGCGCGGTCTCCTCGATCGCCGCCTCGAGGCACTTCTCGATCGCGTCGCGGTCGTGGCCGTCGCACCGCTGCACGTGCCAGCCGTACGCCTCGTAGCGTCTCGGGACGTCCTCGGAAAACGCGAGCGCCGTGTTCCCCTCGATCGAGATGTGGTTGTCGTCGTAGAGGACGACGAGGTTCCCGAGACCGAGGTGCCCGGCGAGCGACGACGCCTCTCCGGAGATCCCTTCCTGCATGTCGCCGTCGCCGGCGATCGCGAAGACGCGGTGGGTGATCGGCTGGAAGTCGTCGCTCCCGAAACGCGCCGCGAGCATCTTCGCGGACAGCGCGAGGCCGACCGCGTTTCCCACCCCCTGCCCGAGCGGTCCCGTCGTCGCCTCGACGCCCGGCGTCAGGCCGAACTCGGGGTGACCCGGAGTGCGGCTGTCCCACTGGCGGAACGCCTGCAGCTCGGAGATCGGAAGGTCGTATCCGGCGAGGTGCAGGAGGGCGTACTGCAGCATCGAGCCGTGACCGGCCGAGAGCAGGAAACGGTCGCGGTCCGGCCAGTCGGGCGCGGTCGGGTCGTACCGCAGGAAGCGGCTCCACAACACGAACGCCATGTCGGCGGCGCCCATCGGCATCCCGGGGTGTCCCGACTTCGCCTTCTCCACGGCGTCGACCGCGAGGAACTTGATCGTCTTGACGGCGGTTTGCGCCAGCTGCGGGTCGATCGGAGCGGACATCACGGCCTCCGGGGGTCAGGTGCGTGGAGGAGCGGCATGGGCGGCCGCGCCGAAAAGACCCAGGCGCGGCTCGACGACGACCTTGACGGGAACGCTCTCGAGGAAACGGCGCAGGCGCCCCTTGGCGCGGAACGACTCGAGGAAGGTCCCCTCGCGCAGTTTCGGGAGGATGCGCGGCGGGATCCCGCCGCCGACGAAGACGCCCCCCGAGGCCTTGGCGACGAGCGCGAGGTTCCCCGCCGCCGCGCCGAGGAGCGACACGAACATCTCGACCGCGCGCTCGGCGGCGGGATCGGACCCTTCGACGCCGGCCTCGGACACCGCGGCGTTGCGATCGCCCGAAGCCAGGCGCTCGAGCATCGCGGGGGACGCCTTCTCGCGCCCGGTGTCCACGAGGAAGTCGTAGATCGCGGAGAACCCGGGCCCCGCGACGATCCGCTCCTGGCTGACGCGCGGGTGGCGGCGCTGGACGTATTCGAGGAGCGCGGCCTCGTCGGCGTCGCGCGGGGCGAAGTCGGCGTGCCCCCCTTCGCTGGCCGAGACGAGCAGGCGCGCGCCGTCGCGGACGAGGATCGCCATTCCCAGTCCCGTTCCCGGGGAGATGAGGGCGACGTTGCCGTCTCCGGGCTTGAGTCCGGGAGTGAGGTTCACGATCTGGCGCGGCGTGAGCTCGTTGAGCCCGTGCGCGGAGGCCTCGAGGTCGTTGAGGAGCGCGACCGGCTTGTTCCCGATCGCCCGCGAGACCTTGTGGGCGTCCACCGCCCAGCGGAGGTTCACGATCTGGCTTCGCCCCCTGAAGATCGGCCCCGCGATCCCGAACGCCGCGCGGCGCGGCCGCTCTCGCCCCTCGGCCAGGAACGCGGCGATCATCGACTCGAAGGTCGGCCAGTCCGCGCTGGCGAGGATCGAGATCCGGGACGCCCGGAGGCGCCGCCCTTCCCGCTCGAAGAGGCCGAGGAGGGTCTTCGTCCCGCCGACGTCGCCCGCGAGAATCATGGCCGGTCATTATAGAGATTGCGCGTGAAACGGCCGGTGTATCATCGGCCCCTTTTTCCGGAGGAGTACGTGGCGACGAGCACCCGTTCGAAACGCGCGGCCCAGGCCCCCGAGGACCTCAACCTCAACAACATCGTGAACCGGCAGTTCGAGCGCGCCGCCCGGCACGTCAAGCTGCCCGAGGGGCTGGCTCAGCAGATCCAGGTCTGCAACAACGTCTACTACATGCAGTTTCCCGTGAAGATCGACGACAAGTACGTCATCTTCGAGGCCTGGCGCGCGGAGCACTCGCACCACCGGAAGCCGCTCAAGGGGGGCATCCGATACAGCCGGATGGTCGACCAGCACGAGATCATGGCGCTCGCCGCGCTGATGACCTACAAGTGCGCGATCGGCAACGTCCCGTTCGGCGGATCGAAGGGCGGCATCAAGCTCCGCCCCCGCGACTACACTCCCGAGCAGCTCGAGCGGATCACGCGCCGCTACACCCACGAGCTGATCAAGAAGAACTTCATCGGCCCCGGCACCAACGTCCCCGCCCCCGACTACGGGACGGGCGAGCGCGAGATGGCCTGGATCGCCGACACCTACGACGCCTTCCACCCGGGCGGCATGGACAACATGGCGTGCATCACCGGGAAACCCGTCACCCAGGGGGGGATCCGGGGCCGCCGCGAGGCGACCGGACGCGGCGTCGTCTACGGGCTGCGCGAGCTCTTCCGCCATCCCGAGGACCTGAAGAAGACCGGCCTGTCGGGCGCGCTGGCCGGGAAGACCGTCGCCATCCAGGGGTTCGGCAACGTCGGTTATCACGCCGCGAAGATCCTGCAGGACGAGGACGACTGCAGGATCGTGGCGGTGGGCGAATACGACGGCGCCGCCTACAACCCGAAGGGGCTCGACGTCGATGCGCTCGCCGAGTGGTTCAAGGCGAAGGGCTCGATCAAGGGGTTCCCGGGCTCGTCGAAGACGCTCCCGAAGGGCTCCGACGTGCTCGAGCTGGGGGTGGACATCCTGATCCCCGCCGCCCTCGAGAACCAGATCACCCGCGAGAACGCGGATCGCATCAAGGCGCGCGTCATCGCCGAGGCCGCCAACGGCCCGACGACGACCGACGCCGAGGCCGTCCTTCTCAAGAAGGGCATCCTGATGCTGCCGGACATCTACCTCAACGCCGGCGGCGTCACCGTGTCGTATTTCGAGTGGGCGAAGAACATCTCGCACATGCGTTACGGCCTCATGGAAAAGCGCGTGGACGCGACCCAGCGCGCCCAGCTCGTCACCGCGACGGAGGACCTCCTCCACGCGCGTTTCCCCGACGCCGTGCGCGACGCGTTGATCCGCGGACTCGACGAGGAGGACCTCGTCCGCTCCGGCCTCGAGGAGACGATGGTCGTCGCCTACAACGAAATCGCCGAGATCTGGAAGCAGAACAGGAAGATCGAGGACCTGCGCACCGCGGCGTTCGTCTGCGCGATCCAGAAGGTGGGACGCGCGTACCTCGAGCTCGGCGTGTTCCCCTGATCGACGCCCCTCAACGGAACGATCGAACGGGCGCCCTCCGGGGCGCCCGTTCTGCTTCTTGACGGATCGCGTCTTGAAAGACGCGGCGAGCGTCCTCCATACTCGGCGACAAGGAGTTCACCATGCTCGCCCGCGCCCTCCTGCTCCTCTGGACCGCGGCGCTGCTCGGCACCTCGGCGTCGGCCGCGGATCCACGCGGCAACGCGAATCTCTTCCTCGGCCGGAAGGTCCTCGACTCGGGCGACTGGCAGTCCGTCGACCGGCAGGACGAGCTGGGCGTGCTGCTGTCCCTCGGCCGCGCCGACTGGCCCGTCTTCATCGCCGTCGATCTCCTGGCCGCCACGGATGAGGGGGATATCGACAACGACTTCCGGGGACCCGCGACACTCGACGCCCGCACCTACGAGGCGGCCTTCGGGGTGAGGAAGATCTGGGCTCCGGGCTCCACCCACCCCTACGTGGGCGCCGGGATCGTCTGGGTCACCGCCAAGGTGGACCTGACGTCGTTCGGCGAGACGTTCGACGCCAACGACAGCGCCCTGGGACCCTGGGTCGGCGGCGGGGTGTTCTGGAGGCTGGGACGCCGAATCAACCTCGGCATCGACGCGCGCTGGAGCGCCGCCGAGGTGTTCCTCGACTACGGCCGCGGGCTCGGCGCCGACAAGCTCAAGGCAGGGGGACTCCACGGCGGGATCACGCTCGGGGCGGGCTGGTGATGGGCCGGCTCGCGTCGGCATGCCTGCTCGCCCTCTCGGCGCTCCCCACCCCCCTGCTCGCCACCGAGACGCAGGGACACGCGAGCGTGCAGCTCGGTTGGAAATGGCTCGACGGCGAAACCTGGGGGGACGTCAAGCACCAGGACGAGTTCGGCGCGTGCCTGTCGATCGGAGGACGCGGCTGGCCCGTCCACATCGCCCTGGACGTCCTTCGCTCGGACAAACGCGTCGCCTACGACGCGTCCCGCTACGGGGGAATCGGCGTGCAGACGTACGACGGGACGACACTCGAGGTCGCCACGGGCGTCCGGAAGATCTTCGACGCCGGCACGACGCATCCGTATGTCGGCGGCGGGCTCGTCTGGATCGACAGCTCGCTCCGTCGGGAGCAGCTCGGGTTGGGGGAGACCCGCGACGCGGAGGCGTTCGGCGGCTGGCTCGACGTCGGAGCGTTCTGGCGCCTCGGCCCACGGTTCAGCCTCGGCCTCGACCTGCGCTGGAGCCATGCGGAATCCGACAATCCCACCGGCCCCAGCGGCCCCGACCGCGCGTCGCCTTTCCCCGAGACGTATCGGCTCGGGGGAGTGCACGGCGGGGTCACGTTCGGTTTCGCGTGGTAAGGGTCCGAGTTCGGGGTTGAACTCCCCCGGCATCGATGCCCATGATGCGCCGCAAGGAGGAGACCATGCGCAAGTCCCTGCTCCCGCTCGCCGTCGTCGTGCTCGCCC
>DASVAW010000072.1 GCA_036376135.1 Candidatus Polarisedimenticolaceae bacterium
GAGGCGCTCGGCGATCTGCCCCTCCGCCTCGCTCCCCCGCAGGCGCAGGCGCGACTCGAGGGTGGCGTAATCGGGCGGGAGGATGAACACGCACACGCACGGGATGCCGCTCTCGCGGACCTGGCGCGCTCCCTGGACGTCGATGTCGAGGAGCAGGTCCCGCCCCGACTCGAGCTCGCGTCGGGTCGCCTCCCGGCCGGTCCCGTAGCGGTGCGAGAACACGCGCGCCCATTCGAGGAAGTCGCCGGCGGCGATCCTGCGGTCGAACGCGGCGTCGTCGACGAAGTGGTACTCGCGCCCGTCCTCCTCGCCCTCGCGGCGGGGCCGCGTGGTGTAGGAGACGGAGAACGCGATCCCCGGCACCTCCTCGAGCAGCCGCCGGGCGAGGCTCGACTTTCCCGTCCCGGAGGGGGCGGAGACGACGAAGAGGATTCCGGGAGCAGCCGCCATCGCCGTCACTCCAGGTTCTGGATCTGTTCGCGGACCTTCTCGCTCTCGGCCTTCAGATCGAGCGCGCGACGCGACAGCTCGAGGTCGGAAGACTTGCTGCAGATCGTGTTCGTTTCCCGGTGGATCTCCTGCAGGAGGAAGTCCAGGCGCTTGCCGACCGGCTCGTCGACGCCCTCGCCGAGCAGGGCGCGCAGCTGCTCGAGGTGGCCGCGCAGGCGCACCGTCTCCTCGGTGACGTCGGCCCGGTCGGCGAGGAACGCCGCCTCCTGGGCGAGCCGCCCCGGGTCGAGCGACAGGCCCGACGCCAGGGACGCGAGGCGTTCCTCGAGCTTGCGTCGCGCGAGAAGCGGCACCTCCCCGGCGCGCTCGAGCACGGTGCCGGTGAGCGCGAGCATCCGCTCCGCGCGGGCGACGAGATCGACGCGAAGCGACTCGCCTTCGCGCCGACGGTCGGCGTCGTGGGCTTCGAGGGCCCGCTCGAGCACGTCGTCGAGCTCGGGCGCGGACGCGGCGTCGAGCACGTCCCGGTCGGACACGACGCGCAGGACGCCGGGGACGCGAAGGGCCGACGCGAGGTCGAGCGTCCCCGCGACGCCGAACTCCTCGTGCATCGCCGTCGCCACCGCGACCACGCCCGCGAGAACCTCGCGGTCGAGGGCGACCGGAGCGGAGGCCCCCGGCGCGCGCTCCACCCGCAGCGCAACCTCGACGCGACCCCGCTTGACTCGGGCGAGGACGCGGCGCCGCACCTCGGGTTCCCACCCGGACAGCGCCTCCGGCAGGCGCAGGCGCAGGTCGGCGAAGCGGTTGTTGACGCTTCGCACCTCGACCGTCACCCGGGCCCCGGGGAGGTCGGCCGTTGCCTGGCCGTAGCCGGTCATGGATCGGATCATGGGGTTGCGCAAAGCCGGAATGGGAGCACAAGGACGGCGGAAAGTCAATTTCCTCCGCGACTTAGCTCATCCAGGACCGCCTGCGCGGCCCGATCGAACGCCCCTTCGCCGCACAACTGCGCGCGCAACTCGCCGAGGGCGTCCCGGACGCGGCGGGCCGCCTCGTCGTCTTCGATCCACGAAGCGATCGTCCCGGCGACGGCTTCGGGGGTGAACGCCTCCTGGACGAGCTCCGGGAAGATCCTCCGGCCGGCGACGAGATTCGGAAGGGCAATGTGCGGAACCTGCACCAGCCGCCGCGCCAGCAGGTACGAAAGCGCCTGCATCCGATACACGACGACCGTGGGGAGGCCCGCGAGGGCCGCGTCCAGGGTGGCGGTCCCGGAGGCGACCGCCCCGGCGGCGCACAGGTGCAGGACCCCCGGGTAGTCCCCGGCGTGCACGAGCACGCCCGGCAGGCGCGACGCGGCGACGATCTCCTCGAGCAGTCCCGCGGGCAGCGTTCGCGCCTGCGGGACGACGAAGCTCGCGGAGGGGATCCGCCTCCGCAGCAGCCGGGCGGCCTCCAGGAGGATCGGCAGGTGTCGGGTCACCTCCCCGCGCCGGCTCCCCGGGAGCAACGCGACCACGGGCCCCTGGTCGGGGAGCCCGATCCCGCGGCGGAGGGAAGCCGTGTCGCGCGGGATCCCTCCCGCCGCGGCCGGGTGCCCGACGAAGGTCACCGGCACCCCTTCCGACGCGTAGAACGCGCTCTCGAACGGGAAGAGGACGAGCATCCGGCGGACGATCGAACGGATCGTGCGCACGCGGCCGCGCCGCCAGGCCCAGACCTGCGGGCTCACGTAGTAGACGACGGGGATCCCGCGCGCGTGGGCCCGTGCGGCGAGCCTCAGGTTGAAGTCCGGAAAGTCCACGGGGACCACGAGCTCGGGGCGCTCGTCGTCGAGCAGCGTTTCGAGGCTCGCCATCGCGCGCCGGATCGCGGGCAGGTGCCGGATCACCTCCACGAAGCCGACGACGGCGACTTCAGAGGCGTGCTGGACGAGCCGCACGCCGGAAGCCGCCATCTCGTCGCCGCCCATCCCGACGAGCTCGACATCGGGGCGCCGCTCGCGCAGGGCGCGGGCGAGGCCGGCGCCCAGCCGGTCGCCGGAGGCCTCGCCCGCCGAGATCACGATGCGCGGCGGGCGGCTCACGTCGTCTCGACAGGCGGTCGCGCCGGCTCGAGGGGAAGCCCGGTCGCGCGGTCGGCGTCGTCGGTGATGCGGTCGAGCGCGTCCTCGAGGGCGAGCCGATAACGCTCCTCCGCGTCGGCCGTCGCCTCGCGCGGCACGAAGATCGGCTCCCCGTAGAGGAACAGGCCGCGCGTGAACGGGCGCGGGAGCAGCGTGCCGTCCCACGAGCGCAGCCGCTTCGCCGGGAAGGCGGAGAACGCCACCGGGACCACGGGAAGCCCGGTGAGCCGCGCCGTCGTGACGACCCCCATCTTCACGCGGCGGCGCGGCCCCTTCGGCCCGTCCGGGGTGAACCCCACGTCGAACCCCGCGCGCACCTTGCGGAGGATGTCGCGCATCCCCTGCGTGCCGCCGCGCGTCGAGGAGCCCTTCGAGAGGTCGAGCCCGAAACGAACGAGGATGCGAGCGAGGTACTCGGAGTCGCGGTGCAGGCTCGAAAGGACCGTGATCTTCCCGCCGGGGTAGACGTACGGCATCATCGCGAAGCGCGAGTGCCAGAAGGCGAGGATGTAGTTCCCCCGCTCGCGCCGCAGCCCGTCGAGCACCTCCCGCCCCCGGTACTCGAGGCGCATCGTCGCCTTGCAGAAACGCAGGTACGCGTAGCCGATCCTCGGCACCAGAGCGAGCAGGATTCTCTCGGTGAGCGGGTGCATGGCGGGGGCGAAGTGTATATCTTCCGCCCGCCGGTCCGGAGGGGTGGAGCGCTTGAAGCCGTACGTCTCGATCGTCGTCCCCGTCCTCAACGAGGAGCGGACCATCGAGCGCCTCGCGCGCTCGCTGCTCGAGCAGGACTACCCGAAGGACCGGTACGAGATCGTGATGGCCGACGGCGGCTCGGCCGACGGCACGCTCGAGATCCTCCGCCGCCTGGATCCCGAGGGACGGATCCGCGTCCTCCCCAACCCCGGACGGACGGCGCCCGCCGCCCTCAACGTCGCGATCGCGGCCACCACCGGCGAGATCGTCACCCGCGTCGACGCGCACTCGTGGATCGCCCCCGACTACCTCTCCCGCGTGGTGCGCGTCATGGAGGAGACCGGCGAGAAGGTCGTCGGCGGTCCGGTGCGGATGGAGCCCGACACCCCGTTTCGCCGCGCGCTCGTCGAGGCGTTGTACGCCAAGGTCGGGGTCGGCTCGGTTCCGTACCGTACGCTGCGCGAGCGCGCGTACGTCGAGTCGCTGCAGACCGGTTCGTTCCGGCGCGAGGTTCTCGATCAGGTCGGCCCGTTCGACGAGTCGCTCGCGGTGGTCGAGGACCTCGACATGAACACGCGGATCCGCAAGGCGGGACACCGCCTGCTGCTCGACCCGTCGATCCGGTTCTGGTACGTGCCGCGTCCGGACGTCCGGGCGTTGTGGCGTCAGATCTGGACGGTGGGTCTCGTCAAGGCGCGGATCCTCCGCAAGCACCCCGACATCTTCAAGCTCAAGTACGTGTTGCCGACCGTGTTCGTGGTCGCCCTCGGCGCGTCGCTCGCGCTCGCACCCTTCCGGCCTTGGACGCTCGCCTGTCCCGCCGCCTACGCCGCCGCGGTCGTCGGTTTCGCCGCGTCTCGCGTCCCGCGGCTCGGGGCGGGTGCCGTGCGGCTGCTCGCGATCCTCCCGACGCTGCACGTGGGGTACGGGCTCGGGTTCCTCGTCGGCGCGCTCGAGCCCCTCGCCGGACGCCCCGCGAAGCCCCCGGGAGCACCGTGAGCGAGCGCTCGGACGCGCGCCTGCTCCTCTCGATCCTCCGCGGCGACCTCGCGGCTCCCGGAACGCCGCCCGCGGGCGCGCGATTCGGCGACCTCTGCCGGGCGTGCGACGTCGCCCCGACGGTGCACGCGATTCTCGAGCGCGCGGGCCGGTTCGACCTCGTCGGCGCGGATGCCGAACGCGAGCTCGCGAGGGCCCGGCACAAGTGCCGGAACGACAACCTGCTGCTGCTCGCCCGGCTCGAGCAGGCGCTCGACATCCTGGGCGCGGAAGGCATCGTCCCGATCGCGCTGAAGGGGATCTCGTTCCTGGGGCGGTTCTACCCCTCGTTCGACGCGCGCACCCTCGACGACGCCGACCTGCTCGTCGCCCCGGCCGAGGCCGCGCGCGCGATCGAGGCGCTCGAACGCGCGGGGTGGACGGGGCCGCGAGGCGCGGAGCGCACCCACTGGCTCCGCTCGAGCTTCGAGATGCCGCTGACCTCGCCCGGGCCGGTGACCGTGCTCCTCGAGATCCATTGGAGCCTCGGGCAGGAGCAGCGTTACGACATCCCCGTCGGGGAGATCCTGGCGCGCACCGTGCCGCAGGAGATCGCGGGACGACCCGCCCGACGCCTCGACGACCACGACGCCGCGGCGCACCTGCTGCTCCACCACGTGCAGCACTACTTCGACCGGCGCCTGAAGTGGGCGGTGGACCTCGCGTCGATCGTGGCGGACCCGGGGTTCGACTGGAGCGAGGTCGCTCGACGCCTGCGCTCGTGGAAGGGAAGCGGGGCGGCGAGCCTGGCTCTCCGCCACCTCCGGAAAGTGCATCCCCCGGCCTCCCCCGACGAGGCCCGGCGCGTCCTGCCCGTCGCCGCGTGGCGGCGGGCGATCCTGCTTCCCTTCCGCTCCCCCGATCCCGTCGACTTCTTCCGCGGCACGCGATGGCGGATCGTGCAGCTGCTCCTGGCGGCCGCGGCCCTCGAGAGCCCCGCGGACCTCCCGGGATACCTGCGTCACCGGGCGCGTCGCGATCGGGATTAACGCTCCGCGTCCATCCACGCCTGTTTGCGATCGAGGAAGTCGTAGCCACCGGCGAGACGCCAGCGCAGCTCGGTCGGCCCCTCCCCGGGCTCGATCGTCACGCGCCGGAGCAGGAACACGTCGCTCCCCGGCGTGTTGAATCCGACCCGGCCGGTGCAGGCCGCGTCGAACCCGTACGCCTCGACCGCCCGCCGGACCGCCGGAGAGTAGAGCCCGAACGGATAACAGAACGTCCGTGGGCGCCGCCCCGCGAGATCGGAGAGGATCCGGTCGCATTCCGCGAGCTCGGCGGCGATCGCCTGCGGGGAAAGCCGCGTCAGGTCCGGGTGGGCGTGTGTGTGGTTTCCGACCTCGACGCCGAGATCCGCGAGCGATCGCAGCTCCTCGGGCCGGAAGAACGGCGCCCGTCCGAGGAACGACGACGTCACGAACACCGTGGAGCTCCAGCCGCGCCGCGCCAGCGCGGGGTAGGCGACACGGAGGTTGTTCGACCAGCCGTCGTCGAATGTGATCGCGAGTGTGGGCGCCTGGACCGGAGACCCCTCGCGAACGCGCCGGACCGCCTCCAGCAGCGGGACGACCACGTACCCGAGATCCTCGAGCAGCGTCATCTGTCCTTCGAAGTCCACCCACCAGGGATCGCTCCGGTCGGACTCGGTCGCGTGATAGGCGAGCACGCCGACGCCCCGCCCGGGATCGTTGGGGCGTCGCCTCGCCGCGAGCGCCCGGCCGACGAGGCGCTTGACGGCCTCGCGTCCCCTGCGCCGGCGGGGGGCTCCCCACGGCCCCCGCCGCTCGTCCCAACCCGCCGGTCCTTCCATGCCGAGCCCCCCGCGACGGTCCGCCGCGACGGGAACATACTCTCACGCGAACGGGCGGGCTCGGGAGCGTGCTACGCTCCCGCGGCGACGCGCCGGCGAGCGGCGACCGCGATGCCGAGGACGCCATGGAGAGGCCAGCCGACGATGTGCGCCGCCGCACCCTCTCCGGCATCCGCGCCGTCGCGCTGCTGAACGTCGCGACCCTTCCGCTTTCGTTCCTGATCAACCTCGTCCTGAGCCGGTCGTCCCCCCTGGCGCTCGGGTACTACGGGGCGAGCCAGCTGTTCGTCGGGACCTTCATCACGTTCTTCGTCCTCGGCGGGCCGCCGGTGTTCGCGAGGTTCGTCCCGAGGATCCCGCCTTCCCGTCGGCTGAGCTTCCTGCTCGCCTACACCGGCGCGTGCCTCGCGCTGTTCGCGGCGACGGCGGCGCTCCTGGCGGCGGCGCCCTCCGCGGTGTCGGGGCTGATCGCCCGCTTCGGGGAGCCTCCGCTCGCGTGGGCCGCGGTGTTGTGCGTCGCCGTGCTGGTCTGGGCCTTCACCTCCCACTTCCTGTACGGCTCGCTGGAGGCCCCGCGGGCGGCCTGGACGCTGAAGTCCGTGACCCTGGGTTACGCCGTGCTCGCGCTGGCCTTCCTCGGTCCCCTTCGCGAGGCGCTGGCGCACGACCCCCGGCGTGCGATCTGGGGGGCGACCGTCGTGGTTCACGTCTTGGGGGCGTTCCTCGGCGCCTTCCACGTGTGGCGCACGGTGCCGCGAGGCACGGGCGTCGATCTCCGGGGGCTGCCCGAAGGGTTCTGGCCGGTCGTGGGCTACGTGCATCTCGGTACGCTCGTCGCGTTCGTGTATTCGAGCCTCTCCCCGGCCGCGGTGCTCCTGACCCTCGACGTCGGCGCGCTCGCGTTCCTCCACGCCGCCGGGCGCTTCCCGCTGCTCGTCGTCAGCCTTCCCGCGATGATCGCCGACGTCGTCGCGCCCGGACTCGCGAGTCTCGACGCGTCGGGCATGCGCGACCGCGCGCTCCGACACGCCACCGCCGCCGTCGAGGCGGCGCTCGTGGTCACGGTGCCGCTCGTCCTCGGCTTCGTCTTCTTCGCGCGGGACGCGATGGCCCTCTTCGGGCCGCCGTTCGTCGAGCACCGGGAACTGCTGCGCATCCTCGCGCTGTCGGCGCTGTCCGCCCCCGTGGTCTACGTCGGCTCGGGGATGCTCGCCGCGTTCGGCGCGTTCCGCGCGTACCTGCTCGCCTCGGCGTTGTACGTCGCGACCGCGCTCGTCCTGGTCGTCGTGCTGGTTCGCGGTTTCGGCCTTCCCGGCGCGGCCTGGGCGGCGACGATCGGCGCCGCGCTCCAGCAGACGGTGGTCACCGTGACCCTCCGGCGCCGCCTGGGCTACGCGGCGCCGTCGCGCGCCACGGCGGCCTGGGTATGCTGCGCGGGGGCGTTCGCGCTCGCGAGCACCGTCGATCCCGGCCGGCTCGCGGCGGCGGGAGCGTTCGTCCTGGCCACGATCGCGTTCGCCGTTCTGGGCCGCGTGCGGCCGAGCGAAGTCCGCGATCTCGCGCGCCGGTTGCTGGGCCGCGGCTAGGACTCGCGCCCCGGCCCGTCCCCGTAGATCGTGATCCCCGTCGCGGACAACCCGTCCAGACGTGCGAGGAAGGGCCCGGCCTCGACCCGGAAGAAGTCCATGCCCCGCCAGCGGAAGTCCCGGGCGACTTCACCCACGACGTGATCCCGGACGAAACGCGGGACGTCGAAGGTCATCCGGCGCTGGTCGTGGGCGTATGCGGCCACGACGACCTCGACCCCGTCGGCCCGTCGGCACCGCGCGTCGAATCGCTCGGCCACGTAAGGGGAGCACGGGAGACGCTCCGGCCGGAGGTCGTCGAGAACGTGCACGAGAGTCAGGTTCTTCGTGGACACGCCGAGGCCCACGACCCGCCCCCCGAGCGCGGCGTGGAGCGCGAACGGACTCGAGGCCGAGAACGGGTACGGGTCCTCGTGGTGTCGCGCGACGAGCGCTTCGGCGTGGCGGCCGAGCGCGACCACCGAACGCGTCGGGTGCACGCTGCGCCGCGCCCCCGGCAGGCGGCGGGCGAGCTCTCCCAGAAGCCCGGTACCTCCCGGCGTCCGCCGCACGTCGAACACCCGCCCGGATCGAAGCACCTCGTACGTTCCCTCGGACGGGAACGTCGGAAAGAGCAGCGTCCCCTCGTCGCCGACGAGCTCGAGGAGAATCTCCAGCAGCCGCAGGGGCGAAAACGCGAGATGGAGCAGGTCCTCCGAGGAGTGGACGAACACCGCCGCTCCCGGTTCGAACCCCAGCCGCTCCCGGGCGAAACGACGGAACTCCTCTTCCGACAGCGGCGGGTGCGCCTCGACCGCGGCCCGCCGGCGCCGCATCTGCATCGCCTTCAGGCGACGCGCCCAGGTGGAGGGCAGGTAGTGCAGGGCCAGCGCACGCACGACGTCGCGGATCGCCATCTCGCCCTTCCGCCCTCAGACGGTCACGACGACCCGGCGCGTGAAGGTCTGGAGGAGGTCCTGGCCGTCCCAGACGTGGGAGAACTCCAGCGCGCGGCCGACGGGGACGATGCGATCCGCGCCGCCGCGGGGGAGGGCGGCGGCGAACGCCGCCAGCGCGTCGCGCGAGAACCCGAGAGCGACCAGCGTCTGGTCCTTGGAGACGACGTCCGGGCGGAGGTCGTCCAGCGTGGCGTAGTCCGCCTCGAAGAAGAACCCGCCACCGGGGTGCATCTCTCGGAGCTCCTCCGTGAGCCGTTCCACGCGCGCGACGGTCAGCGGCGTCGCCAGGCCCAGATCCGCGCGCGCGCCGCGCATCGCGGCCCGGCAGGCCGCGGTGAGGCGGCCCGAGACGGGCTGCGCCCACTCGTCGGCGGGACGGGCGTCGGCAACCGCCCTGAAACGCTCCCAGAACGCCAGCCGCGCCTTCTCGCAGATCTCCGCAGGCCCCACCCAGGCGATGTGCCGGGGGGACGAGCAGGCCATCTGGCCGTACACGAACACGTCGTTCGCGAAGTCCCTCAGGAAGGTGTCCCAGGACGCGGCGTCCATGGCAACGATCGTCGCGGCGTCGAATACCGCCATCGAGAACCGGTCGGGGAACACGACGTCCGTCGCCCATGGGCGCAGCGGCGCCTCGCGGATCGCGCGGATGGCCCCGTCGCCCCCCCAGATCACCCGCAGGTCACACGCGGCCCCCAGCCGCGCGTTCGTGGCGCGGTCGTGCTCGAACGACACGAACACGGTCCGCTCGCGAACCGCCTCGAACGTCGGGGAGGCGAGCACCTCGCGCAGCGCGCCCAGGAGCACCTCCGCCGTCCGATCGCGGCGTTGCGACAACCGGACGACGTTGGCGTTGCCGGCGAGCACCGAAAGCAGCCACGAATAGGCGAAGATCGTGTCCACGTTCGACGGCGCGTAGTGCAGCACCAGCCCCCGGGCCGCCGCCACGTCGCCCCCCATCGTGCTCTCGAATCGGCGCCGGAGCTCCTCGAGGCGCGACCGGCGCATCCAGTAGGCGAACGCCACGAGGTCGGGAAGCGCCCGAAGTTCCGGGTCGGCGAGCAGGCGCGAGGACAAGGTCGCGACGAAGTCCACGGCGATGCCGTCGAACGGGCGCGCCCGGGCGCGCTCCGCCGCACGCGCGCAGGCGTCCTCGAGCGTCGAGGCGCCCGCCGGAGCGAGCAGGACCTCAGCCACGGGCACCCTCGACGGATGCGGCGTGCGTGTCGCTGCACCCCCGAAGCTCCGCCTGCGGCGCCCGGCCGGAGACGCGGAAATACCGGCCCAGCCTCCCGGTCGGACAGTCGTCCTCCCCCTCGATCACCCCGAGATCCTCCGTCAGCAGGCTGTGACCGGGATAACTCCGCGGCACGACGCTGAGGACCTGGAGCAATCCCGACGCGCCGAACGAAAGCGGCCGGAGCGTGCGTGGATCGCGCACGATGACCTCCGCGAACGCCGGTGCGTGCAGGTGGCCCTCCGCGCATTCGACGAAGACCGACCCGGCCTGCTCCACCATCCCGTAGTAGTTCACCACGCGGCCGATGCCGAACCGCTCACGCAGCGCGTCGCGGAACTCCCCTGCGCCGACCTGCTCTTCCGCGAGCTTCTTCCATCCGCCGCCGTGAAGGAGGATCCCCCCCGGAAAGTCGAATCGGCGATCCTCCCGCCGCGCCGCCTCCACCAGGTGCCGCCACACCATGAACGTGAAGCCGAAGAAGAAGACGGGTCCCGATCCGAATCGCGACTGGAAGGACTCGAGCGCGCCCCAGTCGGGACGCATGTCCTCCCCGAGGAGGTAGACGTGATCGCGCCCGAACGTGGCGAAGCCGAGCAGGCCCGCCCCCCGCGCCGAGAACTCCGCGCGGTCCTTGACGACGCCCGGATGGTCCACGAAGGCCATCGGCAATCGTGCCGCGCCGAGCTCCGCGCGGAGGATCGAGGTGAGCGCCCGGGATTGGAGCGACGCGGTGTCCCGATCCAGCGGGACGCGCGACGGGCGCTGCCCCGTCGTTCCGCTCGAGGTGAGCACCTTCACCACGGCCGACGCGGGCACGCTCGCGAGGTGCTCGGCCTTGAACAACGAGACCGGCAGGAACGGGAGGTCCTCGAGAGCCCCACCACCCGTCGCGGGGAGCTCGAGCCGCACGCCGCTCACGATGCGGTCGTAGGCCGGGCACCGCTCGCGATGAAATGCGTGCAACGCGGCGAGCTCCGCCCCGAGGTAGGCGGCCTTCTCGGCCTTCCCGAGCGCGTACGGCTCGGGGAGACGGGGCAGCGCGAGGTCCGTCATGCGGGCAGGTGCTCCGCGAGGATCGCCGGGTAATCGACCTTTCCGGTCGGCGTTCGCGGGATGCGCCGTCCGTCGACCACGCGGACCGCGGTCGGGTTGAGCGCGAACCGGCTCGTGAGAAGGCGCTCGGCCTCCGGCCGCCGCTCGGGACTCTCGAGCAGAACCACGATCCGGTCGTCGACGCCGTGGCAGGCGACGGCCTCTCCCATGGCCGCCGCCATGGCGACCTCCAGTTCGTCGAGGTTGACCCGGTGGCCGAACAGCTTCACGAAGCGACGCAGTCGGCCGGTGATGAAGTAGTAGCCCTCGTCGTCGCGCCGCCCGAGATCCCCCGTGCGCAGCGTCCCGCCGAGCTCGTCGCCGCGGGAGAGATCCGCCCGCGCGGTGGCGTAGCCGAGCATGACGTTCGGGCCGCGGTACACGATCTCGCCGTCGTCGCCGTCGATCGACAACGCGCCCCCGGGGATCGCCCGGCCGATCGAGCCGAGTTTGCGCGGGAGGGCGTCGGGGGGCACGAAGCTGATGCGCGCGGTCGCCTCCGTCTGGCCGTACATCACGAAGAACCGCGCGCCGCCGCGCGTCGCGGCGCGTGCGAAGTGATCCTGGAGCGCGGGTTCGAGCCGGCCCCCGGCCTGCGTCATCGTCCGGAGCGATCGGTGGGTTCCCGGGTCGAACCGCAGCCGGTGCAGCGTCGCGTAGGTAAAGGGCACGCCCGCGATCGACGTGGCGCGCTGCTCCGCCAGGAGCGTCCAGAACGCGCGATCCACCACGCTCGCATCGGTCAGGACCACGGTGGCGCCCGCGAGAAGATGACTGTTGAGGACCGAGAGGCCGTACGAGTAATGCAGGGCGAGCGACGCGAGCGGGCGCTCGTCCGCCCCGATCTCGAGGTAGCTCGCGATGGACGCGGCGTTCGCCTGGAGGTTCGCCGCCGACAGTCGCACGAGCTTGGGGCTCCCCGTGGTCCCCGAAGTCGACAACATGATCGCGAGCGCGTCGTGGGGAGGCGCGTCGTCCGAAGGCGCCGTGCGTACCCACAACGCGCCCTCGCGGGAATCGAGCCACGACGGCGCGAGGCGGTACCCCGGAGGCGCCGCGAACGGGACGGTCGCGGCGATCCAGTCCGGCCTGTAGGTCTCGATCAGCTGGTGCTGGAGCGGCTCGGCAAGCGAGGCGTTCGCCAGGTACGCCGCGGCGCCTCCGCGGAGCGCGGCGAGGTACGCCGCGACCGTCGCGGGCCGGTTGCGTCCCAGGACGAACCCCAGCGACTTGCGCCCGCCGCCGGGGAATGCCGCCGCGAGGTCGTCCGCGGAACGGAGCAGCTCGCCGTACGTGACGCTGGCGCCGGACGCGCCGTCGACGAGCGCCGGTCGGGCCGCTTCGACCCGGAGCTCCCAGAATCCGTTCATACCCGGAACCCGCCGTCGACGCCGACGACCTGACCGGTGACGTACGCGGATTCCGGCCCCACGAGGAAGGCCACCGTCGCCGCGACGTCCTCGGCGCTTGCGGGCCGTCCGAACGGAATCGCGGCGATCGAGCGCTCGCGCTCCTCGGGCCTGAGATTCCGCGTCATCTCGGTGTCCACGAATCCGGGCGCGACCGCATTGACGCGGATCCCCAGCGGAGCGAGCTCCTTGGACGCGGCGAGCGTCGCGCCGATCACTCCCGCCTTGCTCGCCGCGTACGCGCAGTAACCCGCGCCGCCGCGTGTCCCCAGGATCGACGCCAGATTGACGATCGCGCCGTGTTTGCGCCTGGCCATCAGCCGCGACGCGTGGTTCATGTGGAGGAGCGTGGCGGTCAGGTTGACCCGCACCATCCGCTCCACGTGCGCCGGGGTGATCATTCCCAGCGGCGCCGCTTCGAGCACCCCCGCGTTGTTCACCAGCACGTCCAGCCTGCGCCAGAGCCGGTGGATCTCGCCGAAGGCCCGGCCGATCGCGGCGGCGTCCTCCACGTCGTAGACGATCCGGGAAGGCTCCGGCGCGCCGTGTTCACGGACGGCGGCCGAGGTGTCGAGCAGCCCCTCCTCGGAACGGGCGCTCAAGACGAGCTGGTACGAACGGGCCGCGAGCGCCAGGGCGACGGCGCGACCGATCCCCCGCGAGGCCCCGGTCACGAACGCAACCGGTCGGTCCACTTCGTTCGGAGCGGGCGTTTCGGTCATCTCAGAACCCGACGCCGTGCCTCCCAAGGATGTCTCGCGCCTTGGCGACACTGCTCAACTCGATCACCTCCTCGGTGTCGAGCATGAGGTCGAACTCGTCCTCCAGCGCCGCCACGAGCGCCATGTGAGACACCGAATCCCATTGGAGGATGCTCCGGTAGGAAAGCTCGTCCGTCACCGCGTCCCGTCCGATCCCCAGAACGCGGCAGAACACCGAAGCGAGACGCTCGTCATTCATCACACCGCCCACTCGCCGAACGCCGCGGCCCTCGTACACGACCCGACGCGGCGAGCGACACGGCCGCAGGAACATACCGTCAGGGCCACCCCCGCGCAAGGGCCCCGGGGGACCGTCGGGGAGCGGCGCGGCTGTGGCAGGATGGCGCCGCTCGCGAGCGCGGCGATCGCGACGGGAGGGGCCCGATGGAGGAACGTTTGCGCGGTGCGCGACTGCGCGACGCGACGCTCGGGGACTTCGAGGCGGTGGCCGCGCTGAAGTCCCGGATCGGCTGGGGGCGCGATTCCGCCGCGACTTGGTCCTGGTTGTGGGAACGAAACCCGGCCCTCGCGACGGACACGCGACGGCCGCCCATCGGCTGGGTGGTCGAGCGCGACCACCGGGTCGTCGGCTATTTCGGAAACGTCCCGCAGGTCTATCACTACCGCGGCCGCCGCATCCTGGCCGGCGCCGCGATCGGACTGTGCGTGGATCCCGCGTGCCGTGGCGCGGGGTACGGCATGGAGCTGGTGAAGGCGTGGTGCCATCAGGACCGGGTCGACCTCGCCATCTCCACGACGACGAGCCCGCAGGTCCGCACGATGATGCTGGCCGCCGGCGCGCTCGATCTCCCCCAGCCCGACTACGCGCGGGCGCTCCACTGGATCGTCGAGCCTCGCGGCGTGGCGGCGGCGCTCCTGCGCAAGGCGGGTCTCGCGTCCCCGCTCGCCGGGGCCGCCGCGTGGCCGGCGGGGGCCGCGCTCCGCGCGTGGGACGTGATCCTGGGCCGACGGCGGCCGTCGGTGCCCGACGGCTTCGACGTGGCGGTCGACCGGGAGCCCGGGTTCGGCCCGGAGTACGACGACCTGTGGCGGCGCGTCACGCAGACGGCGAGGGGGCTTCTCGCGTGCCGTTCCGCCGAGTCGCTGCGTTGGCATTTCGGCGGACCGACGCTCGAGGGCGCCGTCCGGATCCTGACGTGCCGGCGCGGAGGCGCTCTTGCCGGATACGCGGTCTCCATGCGCGTGGACGCCGCGGGCGTGCAACTGCGTCGGTGGCGCCTGGTCGACCTCCTGGTCGAACACGGCGATCGCGCCGCCGTCGCGGCGCTGCTCGCGGCGGCGTTCCACGCGGCGCGCGAGGAAGGCGCGCACGTGCTCGAGGTGATCGGATACCCGGAGGAGATCCGCGCGGTGTTCGCCGAGAGCCGACCCGGCTCGCGCGTGCTCGGCGACTGTCCGTTCCAGTGGTCGGTTCGGAGCGCCGAGGTCGCGAAGGAGCTGGGTACCGCCCCCGCGTGGTACGCCACCCCCTACGACGGAGACGCCGCGCTGTTGTTCCTGGAGTGAGCGGTCGCGCAGCTCACGGAGCGTGAAGCGCGACGATGCGCACGCGATCGTCGAAGCCGGCGACGGCCTGGCCGCTGAACATGGCGACGGGCGCTCGACCCTCGGCCTGGGGCAGGACGACGGTTCCGAACTGGAAGTACCGCAGCGACCAGGGGTCCTTGCGGTAACGCGCCGCCGGCCTCCAGTCGGCGCCGTCGCGGCTGACGAACACGCACGCCGAGCGATCGGGATTGACGCGACTCGGCTCGACGCACGTCGAGACCACCCGCAGGTCGCCGAATCGGGCGGCGTACAACGAGGAGCCGGGGATCGCCGCGAGCGTCGTCGTCCTCCCGGTCGCCTTCTCGAGTCGGATGATGGCGTTGGGCTCCGTCTCCGAGTCGGTGCCGAAGATCAGGGCGTCGGGCTCGACGATGGCGCCGACCGCTCTCGCGTGTTGCGTCCCGCGCAGGACCCAGGTGACCCGCGAGAGGTCCGCGTCGAACAGGCCGACGCCGGGCTCGTGCCGGTAGTCCCCGACGAGGACCCAGTACGAGCCGAGATGGGGATCCCAGATCAGATTGTGCACGTGCCGGATCTCGCCGGCCGGGAACGTGTAGGCGACCTCGAAATGCCGTCCGTCGTCCGACGCGTAGACGTGAACCTCGCGACGCTCCGCGTTGTCGCCGTATTCTCCGAACAACACGCGGCCCGACGGATGCACGCTCAGGTTGATGGGGCGCGACCCGCGCTGGAACGCGAACACCCGCTGCATCGCCGTCTCGCCGTGCCGCGCGAGATAGACGCCGTCCCGCGCGACCGCGAGGCGGCTTCCGTCGCGACGGACGACGAACGCCTGCACGTCGTGCCGGAAAAGCCTGGCCAGCAGCCGCGGCGCACACGCGGCACGTCGCCAGGCCGCGGCGGGAACGACGCAGTCGACGACCCAGCGCTTTCCGAGGTCCTCCGAACGGAGTACCGTATGGCGTCGCGCCACGTGGAGCGTCCCGCCCTCGCTCACCCAGAGGGCGCGCCCCCGGGCCCGACCCAGATCGACGAAATCCTGCGAGTTTCCCGGGACGCCCATCTCATGCGCTCCGCGACGGCGATCGCTTCGTGCCGTGCCCGACGTGCTCGAGAAGTCGGAGGATCCCTTCGGCGCTGCGCTGCCACGTGAACTCCCCGGCTCGCGCTCGCCCCCGGGCTCCGAGTTGCTCGGCCAGCCGCTCGTCCGTCAGGGCCCGCTCGACGGCGGCCGCCACGTCGTCGACGCGATCGGGATCCACCAGCAATGCGGCGTCCCCGACCAGCTCCGGCATCACCGAGCGATCCGAGACGATCAACGGCCTTCCGGAGGCCATCGCCTCGAGCACCAGGTTCGGACAGTTCTCGCACGCCGAGAGGAAGACCACGACCGCAGCGCCCGCGTGGAGGAGCGAGAGCGCGTCGTGTTCCACCGAGCCGAGGAAATGGACGCGGCCGGCCACGCCCAGCCGCTCGGCCTCGTCCCGCAGCGAGCGGGCGTAGTCCGCGTCGAACGGGGTCCCGGCCACCACGAGCTCGAGCGACCCCGCCGGCCCGGAAGTCATCCGCGCGAGCGCGCGGATCGGCGATTCGACCTTCTTGTACCGGTAGAGGTGCGAGGCGTACAGGGCGTACGGCCCGCGGACGCCCCAGCGCTCCCGCACGGCGCGCCGCGCCGCCTCGCGGTCGCCTCCCCCGAATCCGGGGTCCACGCCGTGGTAGACGACGGCCTCCTCGCGGGGGACCACGTGCGTGCCGCGGAGGGCGTCGGCGCGACCCGTCCGGCTCAGGAACACGGTCGCCTGCGCGCGGCCGATGAAGTACCGCGTCGCCCGGGCCAGCAGGCGGAGCCTCATCCGCGACCGGAAGGACTCGACCGACCAGAGCTCGGGGTAGAACGGGAGCACGTTGTGCACCACGATCACGCGCGGCACGCCCCCGGCGAAATGGGTGAGGTTCGCCGGGGCGAACACCACGTCCTGACGGGATGCCAGGAGCCGGAACGGGAGCACGACGTTTTCCCAGATCAGGCGGCGCGCCGCATCGACTCCGCGGAACCCCACCACCTCCCACGTCACGTTCGGCGCGCCGAGGGTCCGGAAGTCGGCGAGATCCTCACGCGCGACGAACACGGTGAAGGCGTGCCGACGCCCCATCTCGAAGATCCGCGGCAGCACCTTGAGCAGGTGGGTCCTGCCGCCGCCCACGGTCGAACAGAGCGTGTTGACGGCGATCCGGAGCGCCGGAGGCTCGCCGGTCACGCCGCACCGACCGCCAGCGCGAACGACGCGACGCAGCGATCGAGCGAGCAGTACGCGCCCACCCAGGCCTGCGCGCGACGACCCGCGGCCTCCAGGTCGACCCCGGCGAGCGATTCGATGCGCCTCCGGAGCGCCGCCACGTCTCCCGCCGGAAACGACCAGCCCGTCTCCCCCTCGCGGATCAGGTCCGGCGTGTTGCCGACCGCGTCGGAGGCGACCACGGGGATGCCCGAGTGCATCGCCTCCACGACGACGAGCGGCCACGGATCCTCGCGGGACGGGAGCACCAGCACATCCGCCGCGGCGTAGAGTCCGGGAAGGGCCTCGAGCTGCTGGAACGGCAGAGGGACGACGCGCTTCGGCGCCGGGACCCTCGCGGCGAGGGCGTGGAGCTCGGGCTCGAGCGCCCCGGATCCGACCGCAAGCAGCGTGGTCGGCCCCTCGACCTCCGCGGCGGCGAACGCGGGGAGGAGGTCGTGGAATCCCTTGCGCTCGATCATCTGCCCCGAGAACAGGACGACGGTTCCTTCGAGACCCAGCCGCGCACGCGTGGCCGCGCGCAACTCCGCCCGCGCCGGGGCGGCGAGGCGGAAACGCGTCTCGTCGACGACGTTCGGGAACACGCTGAAGGGGACGCCCGGCCGGGTGAAGCGCCGGAGGTACTCCTCGGCCAGCCGCCCCGGCACGAGCACGTGGTCGGCGTGGCGCATCATCCAGCGCTTCGGCGCGGCGCGCAGCCCTTCGTCCGCGGGTTTCCCCACCGCGTTCGACTCCGCCCAGCTCACGACGCGGCGGCGGCGGCCGACGTGCACGCCCAACGCCGCCAGATACAGCGTGAGCGAGTCGTAACCGGGGAGGATCACCGTGTCGGGATCGTGGGCGCGGATCCGCCCGACGACCCCCGGATTGAGGTGGACCGTCCACGCGCCGCGCTTGAGCGGAATGTGCAGTCCCTTCATGAATTCGTGCTCGAAGGCGAGCCCGTCCGGGATCCGCCAGGACCGATTGGCCTCCGTCCGCGCCATGAACAACACCCGGAAATCGACGCCCGGGCACTTCGCCAGCGCGTTGAACAGCGGCACGCGATACGGCGGGATGATGTTGTGGACGAGGACCACCCGCAGGCGATCCCGGCCGGCGGACGCGTTCATCGCGCGGCGGTGGCCGTCGCGGCGGCGCTCCCCGCGGCCAACGCGCGGTGGATGTCGAAGGTCGCGCGCGTCACACGGAAGTACACCTCGGCAGGCACGGGCGGCGCCCCGCCCGACCTCACGGCCGCGAGGAGCGCGTCGATTTCCTCGCCGTGCCCCTTCCCCGCCGAACCCAGGCTGCGCGACTTCCCGCCGACGTACAGTTTGCACTCGCGGAAATCGTCGAGCACCGCGGAGGCCCCGCCGGCGTGCATCTCGAGTCGCTCCTTGGGCAACCGCGGATTCCCTCCCGAGGTGTACAGGATCTGGCCGACGCTCCCGTCCGCGAAGCCGATCTGCACCGCCACGTCCTCCGCGAGGCCTCGGGAACGGCCCGCGGAGTCGGCTTGGAGCGATCGGATCGGGACGTCTCCCGCCAGGAAGCTCAGCAGGTCGACGAAGTGGCAGACCTCCCCGATCACGCGACCGCCGCCCAGGTCCGGATCGTGGACCCAGTGATTCGGAGGGATCGAGCCCGCATTGATCCGGTAGGTCATCAGCAGCGGCCCTCGGGTCGCCATCGCGTCCCGAAGGGCGACCGCCATCGGGGAGAAGCGCCGGTTGAAGCCGATCATCAACATCCCCGCCGCCCCGTCCGCCGCGGATTCCACGTCGGCGAGCTCGGCGTCGTTGAGGGCGAGGGGCTTCTCGACGAAGACGTGTTTCCCCGCGCGCAATGCCCCCGCCGCGAGCTCCGCGTGACGGTCGTGCCGCGTGGCGATGCACACGAGGTCGGTCGAGGGATCGTCGAAGATCTCGCGGGGCTCCGTTCCCGCCGCCTCGAATCCGAAACGGGCCCGGGCATCCTCGGCGGTGAGTCCGTGTGCCGTCACGACCCGGCTCATGCGGACGTGCGCGGCGCCGCGGAACTTCGGCAGCAGCGTTCCGCGTGCGAAGGCGCCGGCCCCGATGAACGCGACGCCGACTTGCCCGGGGACCCGGGTCGTCGCGGAAACGCGCTTCGCGCGGCCCGGCGACCCGGCGGGCGACGCCGGAGTCGGATACTCGATGACCACGCCCAGAGGGCGACCGGAGGCGCCGCCGGAGAGCAGGCGATCGTACAGGCGCGCCGCCTCGTCGACAGGAGCCCGATCCGTGATCAGGGACGCCACGTCCACCTTGCGGTCGGCGACGAGGCGCAGGAACGCCTCGAGATTGCGGGTCTCCGTCCAGCGCACGTAGCCGATCGGATAATCCACTCCCTTCTCCTCGAAACGCAGGTCGTAGCGACCCGGTCCGTAAGAGCGGGAGATGCGCAGGTCGAGCTCCTTCGCGAAGGCGATCTCGCGGGGCAGCGCGAACGGGACGAACCCCACGGCGACGACGCGTCCGCGGTCCCGCGACATCCCGGCCGCGGCGACCATGGGCCCGTCCTCCTTGCTGGCGGCGGTCACGAGCACCGCGTCGACGCCGATCCCCTCCGTCCAGGCCAGCGCCGTCGCGACCTGCGCCTCCGTGTCGCCGTCGACGCCCGTCTCGGCGCCGGAGGCCTTCGCGCGTTCGACGAGATCGGCCGCGAGATCGAACGCGCACACCCTCACGCCGTTCGCGCACAGCATCTGCGTCGTGAGCTGGCCGAGGATCCCCAGTCCGACGACCGCGAACTGCTCGCCCAGCGTCGGCTGCGCCTGCCGGATGCCCTGGAGCGCGATCGCGCCCAGCGTGGCGAACGCCGCGTGTTCCGTGGCGACGGCGTCCGGGATCCGCGCGGCGAGATGGACCGGAACGCAGACCACCTCGGCGTGGCTCGCGTGGCCGAACCCCGCGCAGGCGACGCGATCGCCGACCCGGAAGTAGTCGCCCGCGCCCTCCCCCACCGCGAGCACGACGCCCGCGCTCGCGTATCCGAGCGCGCGCGGCTCCGAGAGCTTGGACTGCACCTTGCGGTAGGCGGCCACCACCCCGTCGCGCCGCACGCTCTCCATGACGCGCCGCACGAGATCGGGCCGCGCCCGCGCGGTCGTGAGATAGGAGTCGCGAACGGCCGAGACGAGGTCGCGTTCGGTGCCCGGGGAGACCACGGAGAAGTGGTTCCGCACGAGCAAGCACCCGCCACGCAGCGCCGGCGAGGCGAGCTCGGCCGTTTCGATCCGCCCGCTCTTGGGATCCTGGACGACTTGTTTCATGCGACGCCAATCCTAGCGCAGGCCGGAAACGTCACGACGGAACGACCCGGACGGGGTCGGCGGCTCGGGCGTCCTGCGCGGCGTCGACGAAGGACCGGCACCACAGCTCGACGCACATCAGCGTGAAGACGGTGTACGCGCCGTCGATCGCGCCGCGCCGATCGGCGGCGACGAGCTCCGCCACCGCCGAGGCGTCGAACAACCCGCGGTCGCGGATCGAGCGGGGCGAGAGCAGGTCCTCCACGAGCGGCCGGAGCTCCGACTTCACCCAGGCCCGGACGGGGGCACCGAAGCCGGTCTTCGGCCGGTAGACCACGTCCGCGGGGAGGCGGGGCTCCATCGCCTTCTTGAAGATCCACTTGCCCTCGGTGCCGCGCTGCTTGAGCGCCGGAGGCACGGACGCGGCGAGGTGCATGAGGTCGGGATCGAGCAACGGAACCCGGACCTCGACGCCGACCGCCATGCTCAGCTTGTCCGCATAGACGAGATTGTGATCCCCCAGAAAATGCCGCCCTTCGAGGTGCAGCATGCGCTGGAGCGGCGGCGTGCTCGGGGGCAGCTCCGCCAACGTGGCCAGGAGCGGCTCCAGCACGCCTCGCCCGGACAGGTCGGCCCGGAGCCGCTCGCCGTAGAGCGACGCGAGGACGTCCGGCTCCGTGCCGAGGAAATAACTCGCGATGCGCTCGTCCCCCTCGAGGTCGGCGTATCGGAGCGCCTTGCGCAGGCGGCGTCCGAACGGGCCGGAGGTCCTTGTCGAGGCCGCGCTCGCCGCGATTCGCCGGCGCACCGCCCGCGGCGCCCACGACCACAGGCGCTCGCGCGCGAGGGCCAGGTGCCGCCGGTATCCGGAGAAGATGTCGTCGCCGCCGGTCCCCGAGAGGAGCACCTTGATCCCCCGCTCGCGGGCGAGTCGGCAGATGGACAGGACGTGCAGCGGCGCGGGATCCGCCGTGGGCTCGTCGAGGTGCCAGATCATGAGCGACAGATCGTCGACGATCTCCGGGCCCACGATCACCTCGTGGAGCGCGACGTCGAGCTCTTTGGCCACGCGACGCGCGTAGACGAGGTCGTCCGCGAAGCCGTCTCGGCGGAACGCATCGTCCCGGAAGCCGATCGTGAAGCAGTCCATCCTCCCGCGCGCGTGTTTCCGAGCGGACTCCACGACGGCACTCGAATCGAGGCCGCCCGACAGGAACGCCCCCACGGGCACGTCGGCGACCATCTGCCGCCGGACGGCCTCGTCGAGCACCGAACGGACCTCCGCGGCGAGTGCGTCCTCCGACAGCGTGGTGACGGGCACGTTCACGGGAGGCGTCCAGAAGGTGAACGCCTCGACGACGCGTCCGGCGCGCACGCGCAGGGCCCGACCCGCCTCGAGCTTGCGCACCGCGGAGAGCATCGTGCGCGGCGCGGGGCACCATCCGAACGCCAGATGGTGCTGCACCGCGATCGGGTCGAGATCGCGCGGAAGCTGCGGACAGTCGAGAAGCGCCTTGAGCTCGCTCGCGAAGAGCAGACCTTCCCCGACCTGCGACCAGTACAAGGGCTTGACGCCCGCGCCGTCGCGGGCGAGCAGCAGCTCGCCCTGCCGCTCGTCCCAGAGCGCGAACGCGAAGATCCCGTTGAGGCTCTCCAGCATCCGACGCCCGTCGCGCAGGTAGAGGTTCAGGAGGACTTCGGTGTCGCTGTGCCCCACGAATCGGAAACCGTCGCGCTCGAGGCCCGCCCGCAGCTCCCGGTAGTTGTAGATCTCCCCGTTGAACACGATCGCCGCCGAACGGGTCGCGTCCCACATCGGCTGGTGGCCGAGAGGGGAGAGGTCGATGATGGCGAGGCGCCGGTGCGCGAGACCGACGCCCCGGGGCGCGTCGTGCCAGGTCCCGTCGTCGTCGGGCCCCCGGTGGGCGATCCGCGCGCTCATCCGGCCCAGAAGCGCGGGTTCGAAGCGCCCGGAGAATCCCGCGATGCCGCACATGCGGCCGACAACGTACGCCGGTCGTGGTCTAGAATCCAGCGCTCGTGCCCTCGGAGGGTTTCGTGGACCAACGCATACTCGTGACCGGCGGGGCGGGATTCCTCGGTTCCCACCTTTGCGATCGCTTCCTCGCCGAAGGGTTCGACGTCGTGGCCATGGACAACCTCTCGACGGGCAGCGTCGACAACATCAGCCACCTCGCCGGGAACCGTCGCTTCCAGTTCATCCACCACGACGTCACCGAGTACATCTTCCTCGACGGCCCGCTCTGGGCGGTCGTCCACTTCGCCAGTCCGGCCTCCCCCCGGGACTACGCGGAGCTGCCGATCCAGACCCTGAAGGTCGGCTCCCTCGGCACCCACAAGGCGCTCGGCCTCGCGAAGGCCAAGGGGGCGCGCTTCCTCCTGGCCTCGACGTCCGAGGTCTACGGCGACCCCCTCGTCCACCCGCAGAAGGAGAGCTACTGGGGGAACGTCAACCCGATCGGCCCTCGAGGCGTCTACGACGAAGCCAAACGCTTCGCCGAGGCGATCACGATGGCCTACCACCGCTTCCACGGCATCGATACGAAGATCGTCCGGATCTTCAACACCTTCGGGCCGCGCATGCGACTCAACGACGGCCGGGCGATCCCGAACTTCATTCTGCAGGCGCTCGAGGGACGGCCGATCACCGTGTACGGCGACGGCTCGCAGACCCGTTCGTTCTGCTTCGTGTCCGATCTGGTCGAGGGCATCCACCGCCTGCTCCTGTCCGGCCTGCACGAGCCCGTGAATCTCGGCAACCCCGAGGAGTGGACGGTGATGCGCATGGCGGAGACGGTTCGCCGTCTCGCCGGAGTCGACGTGCCGATCGTGCACGAGACGCTGCCGATCGACGACCCGAAGGTGCGCCAGCCCGACGTCGCGCTCGCGCACGAGCGCCTCGGCTGGGCGCCGAGGGTGGCGATCGACGAGGGCATCCGGGCCACCGTCGACGATTTCCGGCGGCGTGTGCACGTCGGCTGACCGGACCGCGTGAGAATCCTCTACGCGAGCCAGTATTTCCCGCCCGAGATGGGCGCGCCCGCCGCACGCGTCTCCGCGCTGGCGCGTCGCTGGGCCGCGCGCGGTCACGACGTCACCGTGTTGACCGCGTTTCCCAACCACCCGACCGGCGTGATCCCCCCGGAGTACCGGGGCGAGATTCGCCGGCTCGAGACGTGGCACGGCGCGAGGGTGGTGCGGACGTTCGTCTGGGCCGCCGCGAACAAGGGCGTCCTGAAGCGCGGGATCGCCTACGCCTCGTGGGCCGCCTCCGCGATCGCGCTCGGTCACGGACCGGCCGGACGCCCCGACCTCGTTCTCGCGACCTCGCCGCAGTTCCTGGTCGCACTGTCCGGCTGGGCCCTCTCCCGCCTCAAGGGAGTCCCCTTCGTCCTGGAGGTCCGCGACCTCTGGCCCGATTCGATCGTGGCCGTGGGCGCCTTGCCGCCGCATTCGCCCGCGATCCGCGCGCTGCGCCGACTCGAGCGCTTCGTCTACGGCCAGGCGGACCTCGTCGTTTCGGTCACGCGGAGCTTCGTGCCCCATCTGCGCTCGAACGGCGCGCGCCGCGTCGCGGTGATCCCGAACGGCGCCGATCCGGAACAGTTCCGCGTCGACGCCTCGCGCGACGCCCTGCGGGAGCGGTACGGGCTCGGAGACCGGTTCGTCGCCGTGTTCGCGGGCACCCTCGGGATGGCCCACGGCCTCGAGACCGTGATCGATGCGGCGGAGCGCCTGCGTGACGACCCGCGATTCCTCTTCTGGCTCGTCGGCGAGGGGGCGAGGCGGTCGGAGCTCGAGGCGGAGGCCGCACGCCGCGGACTGACGAACGTCCGATTCGAGGGGCAGGTCGATCGATCCGCCATTCCCGGCGTGCTGGCCGCCGCCGACGCCTCCCTCGTCCTGCTGCGCCCGACGCCGCTGTTCGAGACCGTGCTCCCCTCGAAGATGTTCGAGGCCATGGCCGCGGGGTGCCCGATCGTCCTCGGCGTGCGCGGCGAGGCGTGCGAGGTGCTCGAAACGAGCGGAGGCGGCATCGCCATCCCGCCCGGGGACGCGGACGCCCTCGTCGCGGCCCTGCGCCGCCTGGCCGCCGACCCTGTCGGCGCGCGGCGCATGGCCGAACGCGGCCGAGCGTTCGTCGCGCGAGAGTACTCGCACGAGGCGATGGCGGAGCGTTACGAGCGGGAGTTGCTCGAGCTGCTGCGGGACCTTCGCGGCTGAGACGCCCGCCCGGCGGCCTTTCCCTGCCCGCGGATCGTCGCCACGGCCTCCCGCACCCCCTCCGACCGGTTCCGCGCGACGACCAACACGTCGTTGCCGGAACGCGCCACGACGATGCCGGGGACCCCGACGATCACGACGCGGCCGGCGTCGTCGAAGATCTCCGACCCGTCGCTGTCGA
>DASVAW010000073.1 GCA_036376135.1 Candidatus Polarisedimenticolaceae bacterium
CCGGTGCGAAGCCGCGAGCACATCCTGATCGCGCGGATCCTCGACGACGCATGGGGGAAGGGACAGGGGGTCGACCTCGGGGCGCTCGTGCGGGCGATCCAGACCCCGCCGTTCGACCGGGTGGGCGTGCTCGACCTCGAGGCGTTCTTCCCGTCGCGCGAACGGTCGGCGCTGGCGATGCAGCTCAACAACCTCCTCGCCTCCCCGGGGTTCGCGGCATGGGTCGAGGGGGAGCCCCTCGACGTCAGGCGGCTGCTCTGGACGGCCGAGGGGAAGCCGAGGATCTCGGTCGTTTCCATCGCCCACCTGTCGGACGCGGAGCGGATGTTCTTCGTGACGCTGCTCCTGAACGAGATGGTCGCCTGGATGCGGACCCAGTCGGGAACCTCGAGCCTCCGGGCGCTGCTGTACATGGACGAGGTGTTCGGCTACTTCCCCCCGGTCGCGAATCCGCCGTCGAAGATCCCGATGCTGACGCTGCTCAAGCAGGCGCGTGCGTTCGGCCTCGGCGTCGTCGTGGCGACGCAGAACCCGGTGGACCTCGACTACAAGGGGCTTTCGAACGCGGGGACGTGGTTTCTGGGGAGGCTCCAGACCGAGCGGGACAAGGAGCGGGTCCTGGAGGGTCTCGAGGGGGCGTCGGCGGCGTCGGGGAGGAATTTCGACCGGGCGGCGTGCGACGCGATGTTGTCGTCGCTGGGGAAACGCGTCTTCCTGATGCACAACGTGCACGACGACGCCCCGACGCTGATGCAGACGCGCTGGACGTTGTCGTACCTGCGGGGGCCGCTCACGCGAGTGCAGATCCAGAAGCTCGCGAAGCCGGCGGTCGCTTCCGCTCCCGCTCCGGCCGTCGCCGCGCCGACGGAGTCGTCCCCCGGCGGCGAGCGTCCCGCCCTGCCCCCGGAGATCGCCGAACACTTCGTTGCGGAGGCGAGCGGGGTGCTCCGGCCCCATGCGTACAGCCACGCCCGAATTCACTACGTCCAGGCGAAACACGGCGTGGACCTCTGGGAGGACGCGTACCTGATGACGCCGATTCCCGAGGCCGGTTCCCCCTCGTGGGACCGGGCGCTCGCGCTCCCGGCGAAGCCGGTGCTCGGTCGCGAGGCCCCCGCGGGGACGACCTTCGCCCCGCTTCCCGCCGCCGCCGCGCGTCCGAAGAACTACCCGACGTGGACCAAGGACCTCGCGGAGACGTTGTACCGGACGCGGCGATTGCAGCTTCCGGTCTGTCCCGAGCTGAAGCTCCTCGGGAAGGCGGGGGAGGGGCCGGACGAGTTCCGCGCGCGCGTGCAGCTGGCCGTGCGCGAGCGCCGCGACGCCGAGGTCGAGAAGCTGCGCAGGACGTACGCGACGAAGGTCGCCTCCGCGCAGGAGAAGCTCCGCAGGGCCGAGGAGCGCGTCGCTCGCGAGGCCGCGCAGTACGACCAGCAGAAGACGCAGGCGGCGATCTCGGTCGGAGCGTCGGTCCTCGGCGCGTTGTTCGGCCGCAAGCTCGCCAGCGCCGCGAACGTCGGGCGCGCGACGACCGCCGCACGAGGATTCGGGCGCGCGGCGCGGGAGAAAGAGGACATCGCCGCGGCGCAGGAGGGCGTGGAGCTCGCCCGCAAGGCGCTGGCCGACCTCGAGTTCGAGCTGCAGCAGCAGGTGGACGCGCAACGGAGCGGCGAGCCGGCGATCGAGACCCTCGAGATCCCGCCGCGAAAGGCCGATTTCGACCTCGAGCCGGTCGCGCTCGTCTGGGCGCCGGAGTCGCGGGCGTGATCGCGACCGTTCGCACGCGCGCCGGCGCGGAGATCCCCGCGCTCGGCCTGGGGACCTGGCGCATGGGGGAGCGCAAGAGCCTGCGGCGCGACGAGGTCAACGCCCTGCGCCTGGGCCTCGACCTCGGCATGACCCTCATCGACACCGCGGAGATGTACGCGGACGGCGGCGCGGAAGAGGTGGTCGCCGAGGCGATCGAGGGACGACGGGAGGAGGTCTACCTGGTTTCGAAGGTGCTCCCCCACAACGCGTCCCGAGCGGGAACGATCCGCGCCTGCGAGGCGAGCCTCCGGCGATTGCGTACGGAGGTCCTCGACCTGTACCTGCTGCACTGGCCGGGGTCGCACCCGATCGCGGAGACGGTCGCGGGGTTCGAGGATCTCCGACGCCAGGGGAAGATCCGGCACTGGGGGATCAGCAACTTCGACGTGGACGAGATGGCCGGGCTCGAGGGCGCCGCGGCGAACCAGGTCCTCTACAACCTCGGGCGGCGGGGCATCGAGCGGAACCTGCTCCCGTGGTGCGAAACGCGGGGCATCGCCGTCATGGCCTACTCGCCGCTCGAGCAGGGGGCGCTGCGCCGGTCCCCGGGACTCGAGGCGGTCGCCCGCCGGCACGCGGCGACCCCGTCGCAGATCGCGCTCGCCTGGGCGCTGCGCCACGACGCGGTCGTCGCGATCCCGAAGGCGACGCGGGCGGAGCACGTCCGCGAGAATCGAAGGGCGGCGGAGCTGGTGCTGACGCCGCAGGACCTCGCGGAGCTCGACCGCGACTTCCCGCGGCCGACCCGGGACGTGCCGCTGGAGACGACGTGATCCGCCGCGGCGGGCCGTCGCGCGTCCTCTCGATCCTCTCGCGCCGGTACGAGATCACGCGCTTCAGGGAGGCGAACGGCGAGTCCCCCTTCCGGGTCCTGATCTCGTGCATCCTTTCGCTTCGGACCAAGGACGAGACGACCTACCCGGCGACCGAGAGGCTCTTCGCGAGGGCGAGCGACCCGGCGGGGATGCTGAAGCTGCGCGAGGCGACGATCGCGAAGCTGATCTTTCCCGTCGGCTTCTACCGTCGCAAGGCGGCTCAGATCCGGGCGATCTCGAGGATCCTCCTCGAGCGCCACCGGGGGGAGGTGCCGCGCACGATCGACGAGCTGCTCGAGCTTCCCGGCGTCGGGCGGAAGACCGCGAATCTCACGGTCACCCTCGGCTACGGCCTGCCGGGGATCTGCGTGGACGTCCACGTGCACCGGATCGCGAACCGCCTCGGGTGGCTTCGGACCCGGCATCCCGACGAGACCGAGGCGAGGCTGCGCGAGATCCTCCCGGGACGGTGGTGGATCCCGATCAACGAGACCCTGGTGCGTCACGGCCAGAAGGTGTGCGCTCCGGTTTCGCCGAGGTGTTCGATCTGTCCGGTGCGCGGCGACTGCGCGCGCGTCGGGGTCGGGAAGAGCCGCTGAATCAGCCGACGAGGAGCAGGATCGCCACGTAGTGGCAGATGCTCCCGCCCAGCACGAAGAGGTGCCAGATCCCGTGGTGGTGGGGGAGGCGCTTCCAGGCGTAGAACCCGATCCCCGCGGTGTAGAGGATCCCGCCGGCGAGGATCAGCGTGCCGCCGACGACGCCGGTCCCCCGGAGGATCGAGCCGAGGGCGACGAGCGCGAGCCAGCCCATCGCGACGTAGAGGATGTGCGAGATCACCCGGCTGTATTTCCAGGGGATGAACTCGACGACGATCCCGACGAGCGCGAGCCCCCAGTTGACGCCGAAGATCGTCCAGCCGGCGGTGCCGCCGAGCGCGACCAGGGCGACCGGGGTGTAGGTCCCCGCGATCAGCAGGTAGATCGCGAGGTGGTCGAGCTTCTGGAAAAGCTCCTTCGCCCGGCCCCGGACGCTGTGGTACAGGGTCGAGAGGAGGTAGAGCAGGACCAGCGTCGAACCGAAGATGCTCACCGAGACGACCGGGATCGCCTCCCCGCTGCGGGCCGCCGCGATCACGAGGAAAGGGACCCCGATCAGGGCCAGGACGGTCCCGACGAGGTGGGTGATCGAGTTGAACCGCTCGCCGTGGTACATGAGAACCTCGGCCCCCGCGCGCACTCAATCTACTCCGAGAGCCCGACCTGCGCGAGGAGGAAGGCGTAGTCGAAGGCCGTTTCCTTCAACGCGTCGTAGCGCCCCGAGGCCCCGCCGTGCCCGGCGGCGAAGTTGACCTTGAAGAGGACCGGGGTTCCGTTCGTCTTGAGGGTGCGCAGCCTGGCCACGTACTTGGCCGGCTCCCAGTACATGACCTGGCGGTCCTCGGTGGAGGTCTTGACCAGCATCGCCGGATAGGCCCCCGGCTTGAGGTTCGAGTAGGGGCAGTAGGCCTTGAGGACCTCGTAGTCCTCCCGGACCTTCGGGTTCCCCCATTCCTCGAATTCGCCGACCGTCAAAGGGAGGGTCTCGTCGAGCATCGTGTTGATCACGTCGACGAAGGGGACCTTGGAGATCACCGCCCGGAAAAGGTCGGGGCGGAGGTTCACGACCGCGCCCATCAGGAGGCCGCCGGCACTCCCGCCCTCGATCCCGAGCCGGTCGGATGCGGTGTACCTCTCGCGGACCAGGTGCTCGGCGCAGGCGATGAAGTCGGTGAAGGTGTTCATCTTCCGGTGCATCCGCCCCTGGTCGTGCCAGGGCTTCCCGAGGTCGCCGCCCCCACGGACGTGCGCGATCGCGTACACGACCCCTCGGTCGAGCAGGCTCACGCGGTTCGACGAGAAGGTCGGGGACATCGGGTAGCCGTACGAGCCGTAGCCGTAAAGGAACCCGGGGTTCGATCCGTCGCGGCGGAAGAGGTCCTTCCGGTAGGCGATCGAGACCGGGACCTTCACGCCGTCGGGGGCCTCCGCCCAGACGCGCTCGACGGCGTATCGCGCCGGGTCGTACCCGCCGAGGACCGGCTGGCGCTTGAGGATCCTCATCTCCCCGGTCCGCAGGTCCTGCTCGTAGACGGTCGGCGGGGTGATCGGCGACTGGTACTGGAACCGGTAGGCGGTCGCGTCGAAGGAGGCGTTTCCCGTCGGGAACATCGCGTAGGCGGGCTCGGGGAAGTCGACGTCACGCGAGGCGCCGTCGACGAGGGAAACGATCCGGATGCGATCCAGGCCGTCCCGCTTCTCCGTGACCGCGTAGTGGGTGGCGAAGACGTCGACCCCCGTGAGCATGACGTCGGGGCGGTTGGGGATCAACTCGACCCAGTTCTCGCGACGGGGATCGCCCGCCGGCGCCGAGACCAGCCGGTACGTGCGCCCCGTGTCGTTGATGCGCAGGTAGAACAGCCCGCCGCCGTGCTCGACGTCGTATTCGAGGTCCTTCGCCCGCGGGACGAGGGTGGCGAACTCGCCCCACGGCGCCTCGGCGTCGAGGCAGCGCACCTCGGTCTGGGTGTGGCTGTCGATCGACATCAGCAGGTACGCGAGGCTTCGCGTGCGCGAGATCCCCACGTTGAACCGCTCGTCGGTCTCCTCGTGGACGAGGGTCGCCTCGCCACCGGCGGGGATCGTCCTCCGCCAGAGTCGGTACGGCCGCTTCGCCGCGTCGTCGGTCACGTAGAAGACCGTCGCGTTGTCGGCGGCCCAGGCGGCGGAGCTGACCTTCTCGACCCGGATCCCGAGGTCCTCGCGCGTGCGCAGGTCCATCGCCTGGAGGGTGTACTCCCGGAACCCGGTGGTGTCGGTGGAGTAGAGGAGCAGATTCCCGTCGTCGGAGATCTCGTAGGTGTCGATCGCGAAGAACGGGTGGCCCGCCGCCATCGCATTCAGGTCGAGCACGACCTCCTCCGCCGCGTCGAGCGCGCGCTTGCGGCAGAGGATCGGGTACTGCTTTCCCTTCTCCGTGCGACTGAAGTAGAACCATCCCCCCTTGCGGACGGGCACGCTCAGGTCGTCTTCCTGGATGCGCCCGAGCATTTCGTCGTAGAGCCGCTGCTGGAGGCCTTCGGTCGGCTTCATCCACGCCGAGGCATGGGCGTCCTCCGCGCGAAGGTAGTCCTGCACCTCGGGATTCGCCTTGTCGCGCAGCCAGAAGTAGTCGTCCACGCGCGTTTCGCCGTGGAGCACGAGCGTGCGAGGGACCTTCTTCGCCGTCGGCGGCGCTGCCGCCGTATCCGTGCGGGACATCGAACCTCCCCGGGGGCGGGAGGTTCTATCACAGCCTCAGCCCCGGCAGTCCCATTCCGGTCCGAACTGCGCCATGAACTCGGGGCCGAACGCACGGTGGGTGTAGTAGACCGGCAGCAGCACGACCATCCCGATGTAGGGGAGCGCCATCAGGATCCATCCCAGGCAGCAGGTGAGAAGGCCGACGATTCCGCACGCGACGAACACGAGGATCCAGAGCGGAATCAGGAAAAGTCCGTAGAGGACGAACGGGACCGGATTCTCGCGGAAAAGCGCGAGGAAACGCCCCCATGCCGCGGTCGCCGACAGGCCGTGACGGGCCATGATCGGGACGACGAAATGCTCGAGGAAGCAGCCGACGAAGGTGCAGACGACCGCGAGCGGGAACGCCAGGAGCGTGAGCCAGACGAGCGACCCGAGCACGATCGGGTCCCCTTCGAGGAAGGGCACCGCGGCGCGGACCCACCACATCGCGACGAGCGTGCCGAAGAACGCGAGGAGGATCGCCGCGTAGACCAGGCGCCACCAGAACAGGGACCACCCCGCCGCGGACGCCCGGGACCACGGGTCCACGAAGCGTGCGTGCCCTTTGGCGACGTTCTCGAGGAGGATGAACTTCGCTCTCGAGCTGATCCACACCATCGCGACGAGGACGACGAGGATCATCCCCGCGAGGGTGATCATCCCGAGGATCACCTGCCAGTGGTCGAGGAAGTCGCGGATCCGCTCCAGCCAGCCGCGCAGCAGGAACTGCGGGCCGGGCACGCCGTCGACCTCGTCGAGGTCCCACTTTCCGCCGCTGCCGTAGCTGCCGTGTTGCCCGAGCCAGGCGAGCCACGCGGAGAATCCGACGACGAACCAGACTTCGGCGCGGAACGGACGGAACAACGCGGCCTTCATGCGGTCGATCGCCGCCGAGAGCGGCCGGATGAACTCGATCTCCCCCTGCGCCACGCCCCACCTCCTCCGGGTTGAACCGGCGACGGGAATTGTTACGCCGTCGGGGGGTGGGGGGTGCGGCGCCGGACACGAGTGGTGCCCGGCGCCGCGCCGGCGGTTGGGTCGGTCACTTCACCGGTCGGCCGTCGGCGTCCACGAACCGGATTTCGCCCCAGCCGAGCTCCGCGAGCTTCGGTTCGATCCGGGCGCGGTCGCCGACGACGACCCAGAGCAGGTCGTCGGGCCGGAGCGTCTTCGTCGCCACCGCCGGCACGTCGGCCGCGCCGAGGGCCCTCACCTTCGCCGGGAAGGTCGTGACGTAGTCGTCCGGGAGGCCGAACGAGACGAGCTCGACGAGGCTCCCGGCGACCGCGTCGTTGGTCTCCCATTGGCCTGCGAGGGTGAGGGTCATCTGATCCTTGGCCCCCTGCAGCTCCTCGGGGGTGACCGGACGCCCGCCGCGGATCCCGCGGATCTCCTCGAGGAGCTCCTGCATCGACTCCTTCGTCTTGTCCGCCTGCACGGGGGCGAAGAAGATGTACGGGCGCTGCGCGCGGGCGTCGAGCAGGAACCCTCCGGCGCCGTACGACCAGTGCTTGTCCTCGCGGAGGTTCAGGTTGATCCGCGAGATGAACCCTCCGCCGAGAATCGTCTGCATCGTCTGGAGCGCGACCTCGTCGGGGTTCGCCTTGGCGGGGGCGAGCTGGCCGGCGAGGATCACCGACTGGATCGACCCCGGTCGGTCGACGACGTAGATCGTCGTTCCCCTGCGCGCCGGCACCGCGGCGACGCTTTTCGCCGGGGCCTTCCCGGGCTTCCAGTCCTTCAGTCGCGCCTCGAGCTTGGGCTGCAGCTCGGCGAGGCTCGTGTCGCCGACCACGACGAGCGTCGCCCGGTCGGGCTGGAACCAGGCCTTGTGCCAGGCGGCCAGGTCGTCGCGGGTCATCTTCGCGACGGTGCTCTCGTAGCCGCTCCCCGTGAGCGGGACCCCGTAGGAGTGCCCCGCTCCGTACATGAGGGGCGGCATCACGCGGATCGCCATCGAGACCGGCTCGGCCTTCTCCTGGCGGATCTGCGCGAGGCGCTGCGCCCTGAGCCGCTCGAAATCGGACGGGGGGAACGCGGGGTTGAGGACGACGTCGGCGAAGAGGTCGAGCGAGGCGTCGAGGTTGGCCTTCAGCGCGGACATCGAGACGTTGGAGGTGTCCAGCGCGGAGCCGGTGCCCAGCGTCGCGCCGAGCCGCTGCAACTGGTCGCTGATCTCGAGCGAGGACCGCGTCTTCGTCCCCTCGTCGAGCATGTCCAGCGCGAGGGCCGCCGTGCCCGTGAGATCGGCGCGGTCGGCGGCGTACCCGGCGTCCAGGATGAGGTCCATCTCGACGACGGGGATCGCGCGGCGCTCGACCAGCGCGATCGACAGGCCGTTCGAGAGCTTCGCGCGCTGGATCTTCGGGAAGGTGGCGGCCGGGGTCGCACCCGGATCGGGGAGCTTCGAGCGATCGGCGCCCGTCGCGGCGGCGGTCCGCTCGGGGAAGGGGTGGATCTCCAGCACGTACGCCCCGTCGGCGAGCCAGCGACGGGCGGCGCCGGCGAGATCGGCGGGGGTCGCCGTGCGCACCCGCTCGTACCCCTGCTTCCAGGCGTCCGGGCTTCCGAGGAAGACCTGGCTTCTCGCGAGGATGTCGGACTTTCCGCCGAACCCGCCGATGCGCTCGATGCCGCGGACGAAACCGGCGATCGTCTGGGCCCGGGCGCGCTCGACCTCGGCCGCGGTCGGCCCTTCCTCGAGGAGCCGGGCGAGCTCCTCGTCCAGCGCCTTCTCGACCGCGGCGAGGCTGCCGCCGGGCGAGGCCGTCGCCTCGATCCGGAACAGGCTGGCGATCTCGCGGTCGTCCACGAACGCCTGGACCGAGGACGCGAGCCGCTCGTCGTAGACGAGGCGCTTGTAGAGGCGGGAGTTCTTCCCGGAGGCGAGGACCTTCGCGATCAGATCGAGGTGGTCGGTGTCGGCCCACCCGGTCGGGGTCACGTTCCAGACCTTGAGGACGCGCGCGGCGGGAACCCGGTCCTCCGCGGTCTGGCGCTGCGTCCCCGAACGCTTGGCGATCCAGGTCCGGTGGCGGGAGACGGGAGGCCCCGGGGGCACGTCGCCGAAGTACTTCTTCACGCGCTCGAGGGCGTCCGCGGCCTTGATGTCCCCGGCGACGACGATCGTGGCGTTGGCGGCTCCGTAATACGAACGGAACCAGGCGTGCACGTCCTCGAGCCTGGCGGCGGAAAGGTCCTCCATCGAGCCGATCACGGTCCACGAGTACGGATGCCCGGCGGGCCACACGGCCTTCGTGATCAGGTCGTCGGCGAGGGTGTACGGCTCGTTCTCGTACTGGCGCTTCTCGTTCTGCACGACGCCGCGCTGCTCGTCGAGCCGCTCCTGGTCGATCGCGCCGATGAGGTGCCCCATCCGGTCCGACTCGAGCCAGAGGATCCGGTCGACGGCGTTCTTCGGGACGTTCTGGAAGTAGTTCGTGCGGTCCTCGTTGGTCGTCCCGTTGAGGTCCGTGGCGCCGAGCACCTCGGTCGCCTTGAAGTAGTCGTCGTCGTAGTTCTCGCTCCCGTTGAACATCAGGTGCTCGAACAGGTGCGCGAAGCCGGTGCGCCCCGGCTTCTCGTTCTTCGATCCGACGTGGTACCAGACGTTGACCGCCACGATCGGCGCCTTCGGGTCCTCGTGCACGAGGAGCGTGAGGCCGTTGTCGAGGACGAACTTCTGGAAGGGGATGTCGACGTCGGCCGCGCGTGCGCCGGCGAGACCGGCGGCGGCGGCGAGCGTCAGCGAAACGAGCGCGCGGAACATGAAACCTCCCCCCGCGTAGGGCGGGCTCGAGCGAGGCCGGCCCCTACGGGCGGGGGGAGGGGGAGTTTCAGGGCTTGCCGGGAGCGGCGGCCTTCGTGCCGAACAGCAGCGACGCGGCGACCGAGAGGCCGATGACCGACCCGATGATCCCGAGCGACCACGAGATCGGGAACTTCCCGCCGAACGCCTCGTTGAGCCACACCATCTTCAGGCCGACGAACACCAGGACGAGCGCGAGACCGTACTTGAGGTACACGAAGCGGTCCACGATGCCGGCCAGCAGGAAATACATCGCCCGCAGCCCCAGGATCGCGAAGACGTTCGAGGTGAAGACGATCAGCGGCTCCTTGGTGAGAGCGAAGATCGCCGGGACCGAGTCGACCGCGAAGATGATGTCGGACACTTCGATGAAGACGAGCGCGACGAGCAGAGGGGTCCCGTACCGCCGCGCGTCGCGCGTCACGACGAAATTCTGGCCGTCGAGCTCGGGGGTGATCGGCATCAGCCTGCGGAGCAGCTTGATCACCGGGTTCTTCTCCGGGTCGATCCCCTTGTCGGGGACGAACATCATCTTCAGGCCGGTCAGGATCAGGAAGGCGCCGAAGACGATCACGACCCAGTGGAAGGCCATCAGGTACGAGCCGAGGGCGATGAAGATGGCGCGGAAGATCAGCGCGCCGAGGATCCCGTAGAAGAGGACGCGGTGCTGGTACCTCGGCGGGATCGCGAAGTACGAGAAGACCATGACGAAGACGAAGATGTTGTCGACCGAAAGGGACTTCTCGACGATGTAGCCGGTGAGGAACTCGAGCCCCTTCTGTGCCCCGATGTCGGGGCCGAACTTGTCCGAGGCGTAGACGTAGAAGCCGTAGTTGAACAGGAGCGCGAGCGCGACCCAGACGACGCTCCAGGTCGCGGCCTCCTTGAACTTCACCTCGTGCGCCTGGCGGTGGAACACCCCCAGATCGAGCGCGAGCAGCACCAGCACGAAGCCGAGGAAGGCGAGGTAGAACCACCAGTACTCGGCCCAGGGGAAAACGGTCTCCATGCGGTACTCCGTTGAAGGGCCGGATAGCGTACCAAGTCAGTTCCCTATTCGCCGTCCCTCCCAGAGCCAGGCGGCCCCCCGCACCCCGCTGGAGTCGCCCCACCTCGGGGGGAGCAGGGGCGTCGCGATCCGGTCCGAGAACGCCCACCGTCCCCAACGGGCCGGGACCGCCTCGTAAAGCAGGTCGAGGTTCGAGAGTCCGCCCCCGAGGACGATCACGTCGGGATCGAGCAGGTTGAGGACCATCGCGAGGGCCCGCGCGAGCCGATCGGCGTGACGCTCGGGGTCCCGCCCGTCCCGTTCGAAGGCGGGCCCCGACAGCAGCGTCTCGATGCACCCCGTCTTCCCGCACCAGCAGGGGGGGCCGGGCCACTCGTCGGGCTCCGGCCACGGCATCGGGTTGTGCCCCCATTCGCCGGCGATGGCGTTGGGGCCGGTCAGGACCCGCCCGTTCACCGCGATCCCTCCCCCGACCCCGGTCCCCAGGATCACCCCGAAGACGACGCTGCGACCCGCCGCCGCCCCGTCCACGGCCTCGGAGAGGGCGAAGCAGTTGGCGTCGTTGGCGACGCGAACCTCGCGCCCGAGGACCGCCTCCAGGTCCAGGTGGAGCGGTTTCCCGATCAGCCAGGTGGAGTTGGCGTTTTTCACGAGGCCGGTCGTCGGGGAAATCGCCCCGGGGATCCCGACCCCGACCGGGCCGGTCCCGCCGGCCTCCGTCTCGACTTCCGCCACCAGGTCGCGGATCGCGGCGAGGGTG
>DASVAW010000074.1 GCA_036376135.1 Candidatus Polarisedimenticolaceae bacterium
CCGATCAGCCAGGTGGAGTTGGCGTTTTTCACGAGGCCGGTCGTCGGGGAAATCGCCCCGGGGATCCCGACCCCGACCGGGCCGGTCCCGCCGGCCTCCGTCTCGACTTCCGCCACCAGGTCGCGGATCGCGGCGAGGGTGGCGGCGTAGTCCCCCCGCGGGGTCGGGACCCGCCGGCGGGCGAGGATGGAGCCGTCCTCGTCCAGCGCCGCCGCCTCGACCTTCGTCCCCCCCAGATCCACGCCGATTCGCATGTTGTGAAGGGTACACGTGACAAACATCACGTTTGCCGCGGTGCGGCGCGCGGTACCTTCCTGTTTCGTTCTGGAGGGGCCCCGACGATGGAACGCGACGTCCGCAAGAACCCGTCCCTGCTCAAGCTCGACCTCTACTGCAAGGGCCTGCGTCTCGACGACTCGTGCCTCGTCGAGGAGCAGGGGGGCCGGAAGATCATGCGGACCCGCGCGGGGCTCGGGTCGGGGCTCGAGGCGATCCTCCCCGGCGGGTACTGGACGAACATCCCGGTCGTCGAATCGTTCGCCGCGAAGTCCCCCTACGTGCTGCGCTGGGAGAACGACAGGTTCCTCCTGCGTCACGAGCAGGTCGGCGAGGTCTGCGAGCTGAAGCTCTCCCCGAATCCCCCCTGGTACCAGAAGAAGACGACCACCGGAAAGCTGATGACCCGCGTCGGGTCGCTGCAGGGGACCTATCTCGGCGTCTACCCGTCGAAGGTCTGCGAGTACTGGCTCGAGAAGCCCAAGGAGCAGTGCAAGTTCTGTTCGGTCGGCCTGAACCTCGGCGCCGACGACGCGGACGAGAAGTCGGTGCGCGAGGTGGTCGAGGTCGTGGAGGCCGCTCGCCGGGAATCGGGGATCACCTACGTCGACTTCAACACCGGCCACTACGACGGCGACACGTACCTCGACATCCTCGAGCCGTACATCAAGGCGGTGAAGCAGCGGACCGGCGTGCTGATCGGCGTGCAGACGCCGCCCCACCACGACCTCAAGCGCTACAAGGAGCTGCGGCGCATGGGGGTCAACCGCGTGTCGTTCTGCTTCGAGCTGTACAACCGCGAGTGTTTCGAGTCGATCTGCCCCGGCAAGCACCGCCAGTACGGCCTCGACCGCTACCTCGAGGCGGTCCGCTACTGCGCGCAGGAGGTCGGCCCGACCGGGCGCGGCTTCGAGCCCTGGGTCACCAACGGGGAGATCATCGCGGGGCTCGAGCCTCCGGAGGACTCCATCCGCGCGATCGACTGGATCACCTCCGTGGGCGCGATCCCGACGGTGTGCGTCTTCCGCCCGCTCGTCGGGACCGATCTCGAGGACCAGAAATCCCCCGAGACCGAGCCCCTGATCCCCGTCTTCGCGCGCCTGTGGGAAGCCTGCATGGAGAAGGGGCTGCCGTTCGGGATCGCCCCGAACATCCACGTCTCCCTCGTCATGCTCCCCGAGGAATGCCGCGGGCTCTCCGACAAGGCGAACAAGTTCTGGCTCCAGGACCTCAAGCGCAGCGCGATGAAGAAGGTCTTCCAGATGCAGCTCCGCCGGGAGCTCGCGAAGGCCCCGATCGCCAACGGCGCGGCGGCGTAACGGGCCGAAACTCGCGGGCATCCCAAGCGTCTCGTGGACGCCCGCATCCGCTCCGTCAACGTCGGCCGGCCCCGCAAGCTCGAGGCCCTGGGGCGCACCACGCGCACGTCCATCTTCAAGGAACCCGTCGACGGAGCGGTCGCCGTGCGCGCCGAGGGGCTCGACGGGGACCGACAGGCCGACCTTCGCGTCCACGGCGGCCCCACCAAGGCGGTCTACGGCTACCCCGTCGAGCACTACCCGCTCTGGGCCGCCGAGATGCCGGGCGAGCCCCTTCCCTGGGGCGCACTCGGGGAGAATCTCTCCCTGGAAGGGCTCCGCGAGGCGGAGGTCTTCGTCGGGGACGTCTATCGCGTCGGGACGGCCGAGCTGCGCGTCACCGAGCCGCGCCTGCCTTGCTTCAAGCTCGTGATGAAGTTCCGCCGGGAGTCGATGATCCCGAGGATGCTGGAGACACGGCGGACCGGGTTCTACTTCGGCGTCGTCCGGGAGGGCCGGATCGCCGCGGGGGACCGCATCGAGCTCGTCTCGCGGGACCCCGCGAGGCTGACCGTCGACGACGTCGTGCGGCTCACCGCGACCGATCCCGACGACGTCGAAACCTTGCGACGCGCGCTCGCCTGCGAGACCCTGCCCGAGGGCTGGAAGACGAAGTTCCGGCGCCGCCTCGAGGAGCTCTCGTGAACGCGACCTCGCTCGCCCACTACCGCCTCCTCGGTCGCTCGGGGCTGCGGGTCTCGCCGCTGACGCTCGGCACGATGACCTTCGGCGAGGACTGGGGGTGGGGCGCCGACCGGGAGACCTCCCGTCGCATCCTCGACCGGTACCTCGAGCGCGGCGGGAACTTCATCGACACCGCGAACCTCTACACGAACGGCACGAGCGAGAGTCTGCTGGGCGACTTCCTCGAAGGGCGCCGCGAGCAGGTCGTGCTCGCGACGAAGTTCACCCTGAGCATGCGGCGCGGCGACCCGAACGGCGGCGGGAACCAGCGCAAGAACCTCGTGCAGTCCCTGGAGGCGAGCCTGAGGCGCCTGCGCACCGACCGCATCGACCTCTACTGGGTGCACGCGTGGGACGGGATCACCCCCGTGGACGAGACGATGCGCGCCCTCGACGACGCCGTGCGCCTGGGGAAGATCCTCTACGTCGGCGTGTCGGACTACCCCGCGTGGAAGGTCGCGCAGGCGAACACCCTCGCGGAGCTTTCCGGGTGGACGCCCTTCCGCGCCCTCCAGGTCGAGTACTCCCTCGTCCAGCGCGACGTCGAGCGGGAGCTCGTCCCGATGGCCCGCGAGCTGGGGCTCGGGATCACGCCGTGGGCGCCGCTCGCCGGCGGCGTTCTCACCGGGAAATACACGACGGGCGGCGACTCCCAGCGCCGCGACCGGAACATGAACCTCCACCGCCTCGGCGAACGCACCGACCGCATCGTGCGCGAGCTCCTCGCGATCGCGGGCGAGCTCGGCAGGAGTCCCGCGCAGGTCGCGATCCGCTGGTGCCTCGAGCGCCCGGGCGTGACGAGCCCGATCCTCGGCGCACGCAACGTCGAGCAGCTCGAGGACAACCTCGGCGCCCTCGCCTTCACCCTGTCGGACGATCAGCGTCGCCGGCTCGACGAGGCCTCGGCGATCGTGCTCGGCTGGCCGCACGACTTCCTCGCCCAGCCCGGCGTGCGGGAGAACCTGGCCGGGGGGACGAACGTCGTAACGGAGTGACGGCGGGTAACCGTTACCAGCCTAGCCCGAAGGTGACGCCGGCGTGGAGCCCGCCGGCCTTGACGTTGTAGGTATTGAGGTGGAAGAGGGGGTCTTCGTCGACCTCGAGATTGACGTCGGCGGTGCTCCAGCGGACGTCGAAGCCCAAGTTGAACCGGCTGCCGAGACGCCAGAAGACGCCGCCGCCGAGCCACGGTCCGAGCGTCGTGTCCTCCGCATCGTACTTCACGGACGGGTAGTCGTATTCGACGGAGGCCGTGATCAGCGTCATGCCGCCTCCGACGTAGGGGCGGGCCTTGCCGCGGTTCCAGATCTTCCGGATGCCCAGCGCGACCTCGTGCGTGGCTCCGGTGAACTTCGCCGTGCCCAGGTACCAGAGCACGGGATCGACGTAGTCGTCCTCCCGTTCCGACTTCAACACGTCGAGGGCGATGAAGACCGGCCAGTCCGAGTGACCGAACGACATCGCCACTCCGAGCTCCGCCTGCTTCTCCGCGGGCTTCCAGTCGCCGGAGTCGAGCCACTTCCGGCCGACGAGGAGATTCACGTGGCCTTCCGGGTCGCCCGCCGCGGCCGTCCCAACGGAAACGACGAGAATCAGCAGCGGGAGGAGCAACGCGAGCCGGCTCATGGGCACCCCCCTCACCACGCGTACCCGAAGGTGAGCCCGTAGCTGAAGCCGCCCACGTCGATGTTCGCCGGGGTTTCGTAGATCTCCTCGAAGTCGGTACCGGCGATCTCCCACCGGACGTCGAATCCGAGGTCGAAGTGCCGCCCGAGGCGCCACGCGACGCCGCCGCAGGCCCACGGCCCGTAGGCGTCCGACTCGGCGTTCCGGACCGGATCCGAGAAGCGCTCGTCGCGGCGTTCTTCGTACGTCGCCCGGATCATGGCGATCCCACCTCCGACGTACGTTCGGGCCGGACCGACCTTCCAGAACTTGCGGACGCCCACCGCGACCTCGAGCGTGTCGAGCTCGACGTCGGGACCGAAGCGACTCCCGCCGTCGGCGGACATGTCGAGAAGGTCCACCGCGACGTGGATCGGCCAGTCGGCCCCGGCGAACGAAAGGAGCGCCCCGAAGTTCGTCCCGGTCTCGGGGACGAGGAACCCGTCCTCGCTCGTGTGTTTCTGCCCGAGCAGGAGGTGCGCCGACGATTCGCTTCGAGCCTGGGCGCACGCGAGGAGCGCGACGGCCGTCGCGAGCACGGCCGGGAGCGCGGGCTTTCGCGCGCGGGTTACCACCCGAACCCGAGCGTGATCCCGCCGTGCAACCCGCCGGCCTTCACGTCGTTCGCGACGAAGCCGTCGCCGAAGTCGAGATCGACCTCGGCGCTGCTCCACCGGACGTCGAACCCCAGGTTGAAGCGCTTGCCGAGGCGCCAGAAGACCCCGCCGCTCACCCACGGTCCGATCGCCGTGTCGCTCGCGTCGATGGTGATCCCGAACTCCTCGAACTCCGCGCCGGCGGAGATCAGCGCGATCCCTCCCCCGACGTAAGGGTGCGCGTTTCCGGCGTTCCAGATCTTGCGGGCACCGAAGGAGCCCTCGATCGTCGCCGCGGTGAAGGTGGCGGATCCGAAGAACGGGTCCTCGACGTCTTCTTCCTTGGCGGAGGTCATCACGTCCACGGCGATGTAGATGGGCCAGTCCGAGTTGCCGAACGACATGATCGCGCCGAACTCGGGCTGCTTGTCGGCGGGATCCCAGTCGTCGGAGTCGAGCGACTTCTGTCCGAGGAAGAAGTTGACGTGACCCTCGGCGAGCACGGGGGTGGCGGTGAACAGCAGTGTGAGCGTCGCGAGCACGAGCGTGAGCTTTCGCATGAGCCCTCCTTGCGCGCATGATGGGCACCATTCCCCGCGAAGTTCAAGCCGAAAGAGGAACGGGCGCCC
>DASVAW010000075.1 GCA_036376135.1 Candidatus Polarisedimenticolaceae bacterium
CCCTATTTCCCGCCGCGCACCTTCCGGATCGCGGTTTCGAGGCGATCCTCGACGCGCGACCGGTCGACGCGGTAGTTCTCCTCCGCCTTGGCGAGCTCGGCCGGGTCCCCCCCGGCTTTCGCCAGGTTCTGCCGGTGGAGAATCTCCATCTCGGCCAGCTTGGCCGTCGCGTCCCGGCGGAGGCGCGCGATCTCGTCCTTCTGCGCTTCGGTCAGGGGGCCGGAGGCTTCGACCCCCTCCTCGCGGTCCTTCGCCTCGAGGCGCTCCATCGCGAGCTCGAAGGCGGACTTGAGCGGCTTGTCGTCGGGCATGGGTCCTACTCCGGCGCGGATCAGCCCCGCGCGAGCCTGAGGCAGGTCACGTCGAGCGGCGTGACCGCGCGGCCGACCGCGAGTCCCGTCCGCTCCGTCAGGAGCCGGTCGAACGAGGCCTTCGCGAACAGCCGGAGCGCCGGCGATTCGCCCGCGAGGGCGGCGACGAAGGCCTCGAGGTCCGAGGGGCGCGCGTTGCGGAGGAACGTCTCCGCGACGTCCACCGGGAGCGCGTCGCCGCGGATCTCGCCGCGCACCGTGAACCACGCGGCGCCCGTGAGCAGGAGCGTCGAGAAGGTCGATCCTTCCTCCACCGCGGCGACCGGCGCCCCCAGCGCGTCGAGCAGGACGCGCCCGAGCAGCTCCGCGAGGTCCACGGCGGCCCGGGCCTCGTCGAGCTCGGCGAGCGAACGGAACTCGCGGTAGGGCTCGGCGCCCGCGGGGATGGACGGGTCCCAGGCGAGCGGGCGGTCGAGGGCGAGCCCCTTCAAGCGCGCGCGGAGCGGAGCCTCGAGGAGGTCGATCCCGCGGGGATGGCGGCTCGCCCATCCCTCCCGGAGCAGGTCGCGCACCCTCCGCTGCGCTTCGACGGCGCGCGCCCAGCCCTGCCGGAAGAGGTCGATCGCCGGCTCCTGCACGAGCGTCGCGGCGGCGGCCTCGGGGTCGACGGCGTGGCGGATCTCCAGGGCGACGGTCACGAACCCGATCGCGCGCTCGAACGCGCGCCGGTGGGCGGCCGGGTCGCCCGTGTCCCAGCGCTCGGCCGCGACGATGCGGTTCGCGACCGCCGAGATGCCGAACAGCGTCGCCTCGCGGCTCGGACCGTCGAGATGGTCGATCGCCCGGGTGAGCAGGCCCCGCGTATCCGAGCGGAGGAGCAGGCTGCGTACACCGGCCAGGCCGTCCTCGACCGACAGCGGCAGCGGCGCCGCGCCGCCCCGGGGCGGCGCGTAGATCTCGATGGCCTCGTCCCACGGCGGGAAGCCGTGTTCCTCGAGCCGGCTCTGCCGCCATGCGTGCTCGCGCTCCTCGAGCTCGGCGGGGAGCTCGACGCCCGACTCCCACAACACGCGCATGTAACGCTTCTGCTGCTCGTGGAAGAAGATCTCGGCGAACCGGCGCACCGCCGGGGCATGTTCGGGGATCGACGGCGAGAAGCGGAAGTTCCCGTCCGGCGAGAGGAAGCCGCGCTCGTCGCCCGCCTCGGTCTCGCCGTGCCCCCGGGTCGGCTCCTCGTGGTCGATCTCGATCGGGGTCGCCCGGATCCAGCGACGGAACAACAGGGCGAGAAGCTCGTCGTCCGCGACGTTGAGGAACCGGCGGATCGTCGGCTCGCCCGCCTCGAGCAGCAGGGCGACCCACGCCCCCGACCGCTCGGGGTCGAAACGGTCTCCGCGCCACGACTCGAGGTCGATCACGTGCGCGATCTGCGGCCCCGAGGCCAGCGCGAGCAGAGGCATCGCGTCCGACGGACCGATCTCCCGGATCGTCAGGTAGACCTCGAAGTCCGGGAGCGCGCGGACGAGCGCCATCGGCTTGGGCGCGTGGAGGAGCAGCTCGAGGCGCTCCTTGGCCGGGAGGCGCAGCGCGAGCTCGGCCTGATCGACGATCGAAAGGGAGCCGATACGGCCGGAAAGGGCGGGGGAGTCGCGGCCGGCGAGCGAGGCGAGCTCCCGCGCGATGGAGGCCAGTTCTTCGTGGCGGCGGACGGCTTCGTTCATGGGGCTGCCGCCATCGTAGCAGCCGGCCTACTCCGCCCCGTAGAGGACCTCCACCCGGTCGAGCTTCCACGCGGCGAGCCTCAGGAGGCCCCAGACCAGAAGGGCGATCCCGGGGACGGCGACCCAGGGGGACGACGGCGAGGCGAGGATCGCGAGCGGCCCCATGTCGACGGGGACCGGGAGGAACGACTCGACGTAGTGCACGACGCTGAGCTTCTTCAGGAAGGCCGGCAGGAGGAAGTTCGCGGACTCCCACGCGAGCACGACCAGCGCCGGGAGGATCGGCATGCGGAAGAACAGGCCGAACACGAAGAACAAGGCGCCGTAGCCTGCGCACGCGAGCCCCGTCGCGGCGAGGTACGCGAGCAACTGCAGCAATCCCTCGGGGGAGAGCAGCTTGCCCGCGAGCGCCCCGGGGCCGTGGGCGAGGTAGGTGAGCATCCACGTGCACGCCGTGACCCCGCCGAAGAGAAGCCAGGCGGCGAGCAGACCGGAGAGGAACTTCCCCGCGGCCCACGTGGAGCGGCGCAGCGGTGCGAGCAGCGGGTAATGGAGCGTCTTGTCGAGGACCTCGCCGCGATAGAGCGTGGAGAAGACCACGAGGCAGCCGAGGAAGATCGAGAACCGCAGGAGCAGGAGCCGGTAGATCATCGCGAAGATGCCGTCGTCCATGGCGATCGTCTCGGTGACCCCCGTCATGAGTCCCGCGACCGCGCGCGTGCCGAACACGGCGACCGGGAAGGCCGCGAGGAGGTACAAGGCGACCGCGCCGCGTCCGAACAGACGGCGGCGGGTTTCGAGCGTCGCGACCGCGACGATCTGGCGGAGCCTCCGCTTGCCGGGCGTCATCCCCGTCCTCCCTCGCCCTCGATCAGGTAGCGATACACCGACTCGACGTCGTCGTCGGCGGGGGCCACGCCCTCGAGGGCGACCCCCTCTTCCACGACCAGCCGATTGAGCAGCAGGTAGAACCCGTCCGCGTTGCGCGTCCGGACGAACAGGCCCCGGCCGTCCTCGTGCAGGCGCGCCTCGACGGCGGAGTCGAGCTCGAAGATCCGCGACGCCACCCGCGACGGCCTGTCGCAACGGATCAGCACCTGAACCGGCCGGTCGGAGACCTCCTCCCGAACGCCGTGGATCGCCCCCTCGGCGACGACGTAGCCGTGGTGGATCAGCACGACGCGGTCGCTGACGAGGTCGACCTCGTGGAGGACGTGGCTCGAGAGGAGCACGATCCGTCCCTCCTTCGAGAACGACTCGAACAGGGCGATCGCTTCGCTGCGGGCCATCGGGTCGAGGCCGTTGAGGGGCTCGTCGAGGACGAGAACCCTCGGATCGTGCGCGATCGCGGACGCGAGGCGGATCCGCTGGCGCATCCCCTTGCTGTACGCCGCGCACTTGCGCGTGGCGGCGTCCTGGAGCCCCACGCGCTCGATCGCGCGCCAGGCGAGGCGCTCGGCCTCGGCGCGGGAGTCCCCGTGGAGCAGCAACCCGCCGCGCACGAACTCCAGGCCGGTGACGCCGGGGGGAAAGGCGTCGTACTGCGTGCAATAACCGACGAGGCGTCCGAGGCGCTCGGGATCGTTCGGGGGGACCCCGCACACGCTCACGTGGCCGCGCGTGGGACGCAGAAGTCCGGTCATGAGGTTCATCAGGGTGGTCTTCCCCGAGCCGTTGGGTCCGACCAGGCTCGTGATCCCCGCCCCGACGACGAGGCTCACGCGGTTGACCCCGAGGACCTCGCCGTAGAACTTGGAGATCCCCTCGAAGACGACGGCGTCGCCGCGTTCCTGGCTCAACGCACGACCTCCTTCGCCTTCAGCCGGCGCGAGAGGACGAGCAGGCACAGGCCGCACAGCGCCGGGATCGCGATCCACGGGGCGGCGTGAGGGAGCGGGGCCTCGAGCGGGACGCCGTACAGCCCCTCCAGCAGGGCGCGCATCAGCTCGGGGACGTTCAGCAGGTGCCCCCAGGCGGTGTCGAAGACGGCGTTCACGAGGTTCCCGGCCCACGCGCCGCCGAGCACCGCCCCGACGAGCATCGCCTGGGCGGTCACCTTGCGTCCCGCGAGCGCGGACGCCGCGAGAGCCAGCAGCGAGAGGACGGCGATCCACAATCCGCACCCGGCGACGATCGCGAACGGAATGCGCGCGTGAGCGGCGAACCAGCCGTCCTCGCCGAGCGAGGCCTGCAGGGCGAACAGCAGCAGCCCCGGGATCCACGTGATCACCGAGAGCAGCCCGAACAGGACCGCGAGCTTGCCCACGACGTATTGGGTCTTCGTCACCGGGCGCGAGAGGATCAGGGGAAGCGCCCCGTTCGCGAGGTCGCGCGAGATCAGCTGCGGCCCGCAGAGCAGCGTGAGAAGCCCTCCGAACAGGAACGACTGCCACGACATCAGTCCGAGGAAGAAGGTCGTGTCGATCGCGCTGAGCTGGCCCCCGGACGCGCCGATCTGTGCCAGGAGCTTCGCGTTGGTGCGGACGTAGATGAAGGCCGCCCCCCCGAGGGGCATGGCGAACGCCGCGGTGAAGACGATCGTGGTCAGGCGTCCCTCGAACAGCTCGGAGAGGGCGTAGCGCGCGAGGACCCTGAAGCGCGAGGCGGGTGCCGTCCACGCGCCCGCGTAGGGAGCGTAGCTCCGGTCATACACCGCCACGATCCACCCCCTCCGCCTTCGTCTCCATCGCCCGCAGGAAGATGTCCTGCAGGGAATCGCGTTTGTAGTCGAGGCGGCGGATCTGCACGCCGTGCCGTGCCGCCACGGCGTACAGGTCGCGGATCTCGATCGACTCGGGGAGGACCATCTTGAGTCGGCCGCCTCCCAGGAGCGCGGCGGTGACCCCGAGACGCTCCGCGTCCCCGGCGAAGGCCCGCGTGTCCCCGCGCGTCTCGAGGTGGAGGAACTTCCTGTTGGTGCGGCGCTCGGCGTCGAGGTCGCAGTGCGCGGCGACGCGCCCATCCTTCAGGACGAGCACCTCCTCGCAGACCTCCTCGACGTCGCGCAGGAGGTGGGACGACACGACGACCTGCGTCCTGCCGGAGTCGCGGATCTCCTTGACGAGCCGGAGCATCCGCGCGCGCGCGGGGGGGTCGAGGCCGTTGGTCGGCTCGTCGAGGAACAGCACCGCGGGGGCGTGGACGATGGCCTGCGCGAGCTTGGCCATCTGCTTCATCCCGAGCGAGAAGGTCTCGAGCCTGCGGTAGCGGGCCTCGCCCAGCCCCACGTACTGGAGCGCCTCGTGCGCCCGCTCGAGGGCCGCTTCGGCGGGAAGACCCGAGAGCTCCCCCATCAGCCGCACGAAACGCACCGCCGTCATTCCCGCGATGAACGCGTCGGTCTCGGGCATGTAGCCGACGGGCTGCCGCGCCTGGGCCGATCGGTCGCCCACGTCGCGTCCGAGCAGGCGCGCGTTCCCTTCGCTGGGCGGGTGGAACCCCAGCAGCGTGTGGATCAGCGTGGTCTTCCCCGCGCCGTTCGGGCCGAGCAGGCCCACGGCGCGGCCCCGCAGCACCGCCCGCAGATCCCGCAGGATCGGGCGGTTCCCGAAGCGCACGCCGAGGCCGTCGAGCTCGATCATGGAGCGGGAGGCCCCGCGATCGCCGGCACCGCCCCCTCGGGGGACGCGGCGCCCAGCACGGTCAGCAACGTGCCGAGGTCGGCGCCGAGGCCCCCTTCGGCCTCGACGGTGGCGCGGATCCGGGACGACTCGGCGACGATCGTGATCAGGTGCGGCCGCTCGCCCAGAAGCGCCCTCGCCTCGGGGGACGATCCGGCCCCGACGTTCCGGACCGCCTCGCCGAGCACCTCGCCGAGCCGTTCGTAGACGATTCCCGAGTACTCCGTCCGCGCGTCGGCGGGGAGGAGCGACCGGAACGCCGCCGACGCCCCGATGTGGACCCCGCTCGCGCGACGGTCGATCGCCTGCTCGACGAGCACGCGGCTCGGCGCGGCGACGAGGTACCCGCCGTCGAAGGCGTACCACACGGCGTAGACCTCGGTCGTCGCCTCGACCGCGTGGAAGGAGCGGTCGCCGACCGCCTCGTGCCGGAGTCGGACGATCTCCTCGCGTCCCTGCTCGCGGGCCTTCGCGTTCGCCCGCTCCACGAGGGTCTCGAGGCTGCGCTGCACGCGGGCCGGGTCGTAGACCTCGAGGACCATTTTCCAGGCGGGGGAGGGGAGCACCGGGCCGTCGAGGGCGACGGCGATCTCGCCGCCGAGCGGCCTCGCGACGTCCTCGACGAGATCGAGTCCCGTCTCCCGGCGGAAGCGGGCGAGCCCTTCGGCGGCCTCTTGGCTGAACCCCGCGACGAGGTCGGCCACGGCCGTTCCGGGCGAGGTGACCGCGAACGCGGCGACCGCCGAGGCGTCGGGGGAGACGTAGCGGAGGCTCCCCAGCGGCGAAGGCGCCGCGAGCCACGACGCGATGCCGGACCGCTCCCCGGCGAAGGTCAGCTCCGCGGTCGTCGTCGTGCGGCCGTCGTGCTCGGTGCGCTCGACGAGGAGATCGCGGGCGTTGGCGAACCCGAGCGTCGCGAGCGTGTCGGGATCGCCCTTCCCGGCGTTCGCGATCACCCGCTCGAGGTCGACGGCGAACACGAAGGCGGCGCCGTCGGCGTAGGCGTCGGCGATCCGCCGGTGGAACGCCGAGGGCGCCGCGTCGCCCGCGGGAAGGTAGGCGGCGAGGGACCTCGCCGTCCCGGCGACGAGCCGGTCCTCCTCGAGGCGGACCTGGACATCCTTCACCTTCGCGACGTCGCGGGCGAGCATCGCCTTCAGCGACTCCGCGTCCCGGACCTCGGCGAGGACCACGGGCTCGGCGGGTTTCCCGTCGTTCCCCAGCGGCACCGCGATCACGATCTCGTCGCCGATCGCGCGGCCGTACTCGCGCAGCATCGCGACCGCCTCGTCCATCTCGCGGCGGGCGTCGGCGTTCCCGGTCCGGGAGTCCCACCACTCCCGCAGCTCCGGCGACTGGTCCAGGTGGCGGTCGAGGACGGCGGAGGCCTGCTCGAAGGCGCCGCTGAGGTTCGGGACCGCCACGAAGATCGCCGTGTCGGCGGGGATTCTGGAGAGCAGGCGCGACGCGGTGCGCGGTGCGGGAACCTCGATCTCGTCCCGGAGATCCTTGCGGATCGAGGCGAGCTCGCGGAGCAGCGCCTCGTACTTCGGCGAGTCGGCGCTCCACGCGAGGTCGTCGCGCAACGGAACCGGGCGGGCGTCCGGCCGCGACGACGCGCGGTCGCCGGGGCGCAGCATCCGCTCCTCGCCGCCGGTGTTCACGGCGACGGCCCCTTCGAGGACCGCCACGCGCGAGCCGCTGACGCCGTGGTTGACGGCGAAAATCGTCCCCTTGACGCTCACCAGCGCGTCGTCGGTGCGGACGTCGAGGTGCCCCGAGCCTTGTTTGGCGGCCTCGACGATGATCCCGCCCCCGGAAAGGGCGATCGTCGCGCCGTCGCGGCGCCGCTTCACGGTCAATTCGGTGCGGTCGCGCAACTCCACGCGCGAGCCGTCGGCCAGGCGCACGATGGCGCGCGAGCCGGGGGCGGTGCGGAGGACCTCGTTCTCGGGAAGGACCGACCCGGCGGCCAGGAGCGCGGTGGCGCCCCGGTCGACGCGCCAGAGGTCGCCCTGCACCGACTCGACGGCGATCGGTTGCGCGTCGGGGGGCGGGATGAGCCGCTCGCGCATCGCGAACCCCGCGAGCAGGGCCATCGCCGCGAACGTCGCGGCGGCCGCCCACTTCAGGCGCCAGGCGCCCGAGCCGGATTCGCGCCGCGTCTCCACCGCCGCGTCGCGTCCGGCGCGTGCGGCAACGAGGGCACGACGGCAAGGCACGCACGCGCGCGTGTGGTCGTCGACCAGCAACGCCTCGGCCGAGGAGAGCCGGCCGGCGAGAAACCCCGGGATGCGGGATTGGAACCCCTCGCAGCTGTCGATCGGGCCGGCGGCGGGGGAGGCGCCGGATTCGAGCCCCAGCCGGTGACGGACGCGCTCGGCGGCCGACGCGGCGTGGCTGGGGGAGGGGCCGTCCTCGCGGATCGCGGCGAGGACGTCGTCGAGCTCGGGGCGACGGGGAGGCTGTTGCCGGTTCATGCGAGATCTCCCAGGAGGCCGGCGCGCAGGCGCGCCTTGGCCCGATGCAGGGTCACCGCCACGGTGCTCCACGAGGTGCCGAGCATCGCCGCGATCTCGCGGTTGCCGTACCCCTCGAAGTATCGGAGCACCACCATCTCGGCGGCGCGCGGGTTGAGCCCCGTCAGCGCCGCGCGGACCCGGGCCTTCCGCTCGTCCATCTCGGTGGCGGCTTCGGGTCCGGGGTCGGGGTCGCGCAGGGTCGCTTCGCGCGGCTCGAGGGCCTCGGAGCGGGCGGCCTTGCGGCGACGGAGGAGGTCGACCGCGGCGTTCACCGCGGCCCGGTGGAGGTAACTTCCCGCCTGGGAGTCTTCGATCGCGCCGTCCTCCTGCCGCAACACGCGCAGGAACACGGACTGGAGCACGTCTTCCGCATCCGCGTCGTTTCCGGTCACGCGCCAGGCGGCCCGGTACACGCGGTCGGCGTGTTGCCGGTACAGGGCCGCGACGCGCCCGTGGGCGTCGGGAGCGGGTAGGGGTCGGGGCGAGAGAGCCGTCACGGGTCGTTCCTCCGATCGCTTCTCGCCACTCAAGACGCGCCTCCCGACGGCATTATTAACGGCATGAAGCCCGAGTTGGTTCCGGAAGTGGTCCCCCTGGTCCGGCTGGCGGTCGTCCGGGCCGGGCCGGTGGTCGTCGGTCCCGCCGCGAGGCCCCTCGAGGAGGAGATCGCCGGGATGTGCCGGACCCTCGCGGCGCGCCACCGGGGGAAGGCCCCCGCGCAGATCGAGGGGCTCGATCCCGCCCGGCGCCTCTACAAGGCGTTCGGGATCGACCCGACCCAGACGCGCCCCTCCTCGGAGGCGCTGCTCCGACGCATCCTGCAGGAGAAACCGTTCCCCCGGGTCCTGAACGCCGTCGACGTCGGGAACCTGTGTTCGGTCGCCTTTCTGCTTCCGCTCGGGCTCTACGACCTCGGGAAGGTCCGGGGCGAGGTCGTGCTCCGGCGCGGCGCCCCCGGGGAGACGTACGCGGGGATCCGGAAGGACGCGGTCCACGTCGGCGGGCGGCCGACGCTCGCCGACGCGGAGGGGCCCTTCGGGAACCCCACCTCCGACTCGCTGCGGACGTGCGTCACGTCGGGGACCACGGCGATCGCGATGGTGATCTTCGCCCCCGCTTCGTACCCGGCCGCGGAGCTGCGCGACCATGCGGTATTCGGGGCGGAGAGGATGCGACGGCACCTCGGAGGAGCCGGAGTCGAACCGACCGTCGCGTGGGAGCTGATCCCGGCCTAGACTTCCGGGCATGGCGAAAAACGACGATCTCGACCTCTCCCGACGCAACTTCCTCAAGACCGGCGCGGCGAGTGCGTTGACCGCGGGGATCGTCCCCGCGTCTCTGATCTCGACCGACGCCGAAGGGGCGCCCGAGCTCGCCGGGCCCGGCGCGGTCCCGATCCGCCTGGACGTCAACGGGGCCGCGCGCTCGCTTTCGGTCGAGCCGCGGACGACCCTGCTCGACGCGTTGCGCGACGTGCTCGACCTCACGGGAGCCAAGAAGGTCTGCGACCGAGGGACCTGCGGGGCGTGCACGGTGCTCCTCGACGGGAATCCCGCCTACGCGTGCAGCGTGCTCGCGATCGACGCGCAGTCCCGGAAGATCGCGACCGTCGAAGGACTCGGCGGGGCCGACGGCGCCCTGCACCCGCTGCAGGCCGCGTTCGTCGAACACGACGCCCAGCAGTGCGGCTTCTGCACGCCGGGGTTCGTGATGGCGGCGAAGGCCCTCGTCGATCGCGAGTCGAATCCGACCGACGCCGCGATCGACCGGGCGCTCGGCGGCAACGTCTGCCGGTGCGGGACCTACGCCGGAATGCGCCGCGCCGTGAAGGACGGCGCCGCGCGGATGCGGAGGGGTTGAAGCCATGGCCACGAACCCGACCTGGCCCGAACCCGCGAAGTCCTCCCTCCTCGGAAAGCGGATCTCCCGCCTCGACGGCCCCGCCAAGACGCGCGGGGAGGCGAAGTACACCTACGACCGCAAGCGTCCCGGGATGTTGTGGGGCGCCGTCGCGCGGAGCCCCCACGCCCGCGCGAGGATCACCGCCCTCGACTTCGGTACCGCCGCGAAGATGCCCGGGGTCCGGGCCGTCCACGCCGTCAAGAAGGTCGGCGACGAGGTGAAGTGGGCCCTCGACGAGATCGTCTACGTCGCCGCCGCGACCGAGGCCCAGGCCCACGACGCGGCTCGCGCCGTCAAGGTCTCCTACGAGATCCTCCCCGCCTCGGTCGTCGACGACGACCCGAAAGCCGCGGGGGCGAAGGAACAGAACCCCGCGGTCCAGGGGGATCCCGACGCTCGCCTCGCGGCGTCGAAGGTGACGATCGACGGGACCTACGGCCTCGCGGTCGTCGCGCACCTCTGCCTCGAGGCGCACGGCCAGCTCGTGGAATGGGACGGCGACTCGCTGACCGCGTGGTGCTCGACGCAGTCGGTCTCGGGACTCCCGGGCGAGTTCGCGGAGGGGCTCGACGTTCCGGCGTCGAAGGTCCGCGTGATCTGCGAGCACATGGGCGGCGGCTTCGGCTCGAAGTTCTCCGTCGACGCGTGGGGAATCGCCTGCGCCGAGCTCGCCCGCAAGGCCAAGGCTCCCGTGAAGCTGATGCTCGACCGCGCGGCGGAGGTCGCCGTCGCGGGGGACCGTCCTTCGACCTACGCGACCGTGAAGGCCGGCGCCGACGCGGACGGGCGCGTCACCGCGTGGATCTCGCGGTCGTGGGGGTCGGGGGGGCTCGGCGGATCCGGGAGCCCGCCGATTCCGTACGTCTTCAACTTCCCCGACCGCCGGCACCAGCACGTCTCGATCCCGACGAACACGGCCTCCTCCCGGGCGTGGCGCGCGCCGAACCACCCGCAGGCGTGCCTCGTGACGATGGCGGCCATGGAAGATCTCGCCGCGGCCGCGGGGATGGACCCGCTCGACTTCTTCCTGAAGAACCTCGATCGCACGGCGCGCGAGGCGACCTATCGCGAGCAGTTCCGGATCGGCGCCGAGCTCATGGAGTGGAAGAAGAAGTGGCGTCCGCGCGGCTCGGCGAAGAGCCCCGTGCGGCGGGGGCTCGGTCTCTCGCTGCACACCTGGGGCGGCCGGGGTCACAAGAGCAACTGCGACGTCGTCGTGAACCCCGACGGGTCGGTCGAGGCGCGGATCGCCTCGCAGGACCTCGGGACAGGCACGCGCACCGTGATCGGCGTCGTCCTCGCCGAGACCTTCGGCCTCCCGCTCTCGGCCGTGAAGGTCTCGATCGGCGACTCTTCGTTCCCCACCTCCGGGGCGTCGGGGGGATCGACGACCGTCGGCGGGGTCTCCGGCTCCACGCGCGCCGCCGCGGTGAAAGCACTCGATGCGATCTTCGAGAAGGTCGCCGCCGAGCTCGGCGCGTCGCCCGACGCGCTCGAGGCGGCGGACGGCACCATCCGCGTGAAGGGGAATCCGGCGAAGTCGATGCCGTGGAAGAAGGCGGCGGCCCGGATCGGAGCGGCGCCGCTCACCGTCCGCGCCGAGCGCCCCGACCACCTCACGGACAGCGGGGTCGGGGGGATCCAGATGGCCGAGGTCGAGGTGGACGTGGACACCGGGATCGTCCGGATGGTCAAGATGGTCGCGGTGCAGGACTGCGGCCGGATCGTCGATCTCAAGACCGCCGAGAGCCAGGTCTACGGCGGGATGATCATGGGGATCGGCTACGCCCTCACCGAGGAGAAGGTCTACGACCGCGCGACCGGCCGTCCGCTCAACGCGAACATGGAGTTCTATCGGGTCCCCACGATCGGGGACGTCGGCGAGCTCGTCGCGCACCTGCAGACCGGCCCGCCCCACGACGCCCGCGGGGTGATAGGCCTCGGCGAGCCCCCGGTGATCTCGCCGGGGGCCGCGATCTCGAACGCCGTCGCCAACGCGATCGGCGTGCGCGTCCCGGAGCTGCCGCTCACCCCCGACCGGGTGATCGCCGCACTCGAGGCCGCCGAAAGGAAGGTGCGCGCATGATGCCCCCCTTCGAATACGCGAGCCCCGCCACGCAGGCCGACGCCTTTCGGCTGCTCGCGGACGCCGGCGCGATGCCCTTGGCGGGAGGGACCGACCTGCTCTCCCTGATGAAGGACCGGATCGTCGAGCCGAGACGGCTCGTGAACGTGAAGGGGATTCCGGAGCTGCGCGCGATCCGGACCGGGTCCGACGGCGTCCGCATCGGCGCCGCCGTCACCCTCGACGAGATCGCGGCGCACCCCCAGGTGCGCCCGTATCGGGCGGTCGTCGACGCGATCCTCGGGATCGCGATTCCGCAGGTGACCTCGCAGGCGACGGTGGGCGGGAACCTCCTCCAGCGCCCGAGGTGCTGGTACTTCCGCAACGGGATGATTCCCGGAGCCGACGCCGACCTCCGGTACCACGCGATCTTCGGGAACACGGGCCCCGCGAAGTACGTCCACGCCTCGGGGCTCGCCCCGGCGCTCATCGCCTTCGGGGCCTCGGCCCTGATCGCCGGGCCCAAGGGGGAGCGCACGATCCGCGTCGACCAGCTGTGGCGCACTCCCGCCGCGACGGGCGAGGACGAGCGCACGCTCCAGCCGGGGGAGATCCTCCGCGAGATCCTGCTGCCCCCCCACGGCGAGCGCGGGAGCGCGACCGTCGAGATCCGCCCGCAGGGAAACGCCGCCTGGCCGCTCGCGGCGGCGGCGGTCGTCCTCGATCCGACGGGAGCGAGCGTGATCCTCGGCCACGTCGCCCCCGTCCCTTGGCGCAGCGCCGCCGCGGAAAGGGCGATCGCCGGGAAGACGATCGACGTCGCGGTGGCCGCCGCCGCCGGGGCCGCCGCGGTCGCCGACGCGAAACCGCTTTCCGGAAACGCCTACAAGGTGCGCCTCGCGGCGGCCGCCGTGCGTCGCGCCGTCCTCGCCGCGGCCGGAAAGGAGCTCTGAGATGGACGCCGAACTTTGCCGGCGCCTGAGGTGGAAGGGGCTCTACATCGACGTCGAGCCCGACCCCTCGATCCCGAACACCTCGGACGGGTTCTGCTGGTGCACGCACTCGATGACGGCGCTCGGCCCCGACGGCGAGGTCGCCGACCGCGAGGGGTGCCGGCCGGGCCGCCCCTGTTTCGAGCCGCGATGACCGCGCTCCTGCTGGCGATCGGGATGCACTGGGACGTCCGTCCGGACGTCCCCGTGAATCCGAAGGCGGGCGAGTCCCTCGAGGTGGCGTTTCCCCAGCTCTCCGCGGGGACGTTGATCGGCACTGTCGAGCTGGGCGAGGCGTGGATCGACGCGCGCGGATCGAGGGTCCCCGCGGCGAAGTACGCCGTCCGTTACGCGCTGCGCCCGAACGACGGGAATCACATGGGTGTCTCCGAGTATCGCGACTTCCTCGTTCTCGTTCCGCTCGCCGACGACCCGGGACCCGACGCGAAGCCGTCGTTCGATGCGATGATGGCGCTCGGGAAGAAGTCGACGGGGGGCGGGCACCCGGCGGTGATGGCTCTGGTGCCGGCCTCCGGTGCGGACGCCACGATCACGGTCGGGAACCTCCCCGTCGGCGTCGTTTTGACGTTCGAGGGGGATCCTTGATGTTCGAGTCCGTGTTGCTGGCCGCCACCGCCTTCGTCGGTGCGCGGGTTCTGCCCGTCGAAGGGGCGCCGATCGAACGGGGGGTCCTCGTGATCGACGGCGCGAAGATCGTCGCCGTCGGCCCCGAGGGTTCGACTTCGATCCCCGCAGGGGCCAGGCGCGTCGACCTCTCCGGGAAGACGCTGATCCCCGGGCTCGTGGACACCCACAGCCACGTCGGCGGGGTCGCGGGCGCCGACGGGAGCGCCCCGATCCAGCCCGACGTGAGCGTGGGCGACTCGGTGAACCCGTTCGACCCGGGGTTCCGGCGCGTCGTCGCGGGCGGGATCACGACCATGAACGTCATGCCCGGCTCCGGGCACCTGCTCAGCGGGAAGACGGTCTACCTCAAGCCGAAGCCGGCGAAGACCCTCGATGCGATGCAGATCCGCGACGGCGCGGGGAACGCGCTGGGCGGCCTGAAGATGGCGAACGGCACGAACTCGCAGCGCGAGAATCCGCCCTTCCCCGGCACGCGCGGGAAGTCGGCGGCGCTGGTCCGCGAGAAGTTCGTCGCCGCGCAGGAGTACCGGGACAAGCTCGCCCGCGCGAAGGGAGATCCCGAGAAGGCGCCCGCGCGGGACCTCGGACTCGAGACCCTCGTCGAGGTCCTCGACGGCAAACGGGTCGTCCACCACCACACCCACCGCGCCGACGACATCCTCACCGTGCTGCGCCTTCAGAAGGAGTTCGGCTTCAAGGTCGTCCTCCAGCACGTGAGCGAGGCCTGGAAGGTGACGGACGAGATCAAGGCTTCCGGGGCAGGGTGCTCGGCGATCCTCGTGGACAGCCCCGGGGGCAAGCTCGAGACGCGCGACCTGAACCTCGCGACGGGCCGGATCCTCGAGCAGGCCGGGATCCTCACCGCCTGGCACACCGACGACTGGATTACCGACTCGCGGCTGTTCCTTCGCATGGGGGCGATCGGCGTCCGCTACGGCATGACCCGCGAGGGCTCGCTCGCGGCGCTCACCCTCAACGGGGCGAAGCTGCTCGATCTGGACGCGCGCGTGGGCTCGCTGAAGGCGGGGAAGGACGCCGACTTCGTCGTGCTCAGCGGGGATCCGTTTTCCTCGAAGACGGAGGTGCTCGAGACCTGGATCGAGGGGGAGAAGGTCTTCGACCGTTCGGTTCCCGACGATCGCCTCCACGCGGAGGGAGGATACGGCGCGGGGAACCCGATGAAGCCCTATCTCTGCTGCGCGGACGAGGTGGCCCAGTGATCGGCACCACGCTGCTGTTCGTGCTCGCCGCGCAGGACGTCGCCGTCCGCGCGGCGACCCTCCACACCATGGCCGGCCCCGAGATCCGGGACGCGGTCGTGATCGTCCGCGACGGGAAGATCGCCGAAGTCGGCCCGGCGTCGAAGGTCCGGATTCCCGCGGGCGCGAAGGTCGTCGAAGCCGCGGTCGTGACCCCCGGGCTCATCGACGCGCGGTGCACGGTCGGCGTGTCGGGACTCCTCAACACGCCCCACGACCAGGACCAGATCGACCGGTCGGCGCCGGTGCAGGCGGATCTCCGCGCCATCGACGCCTTCAACCCGCTCGACCCGCTGGTCGCGTGGGTGCGGGGTTTCGGCGTGACGACCGTCCACACCGGCCATGCCCCCGGGGAGCTCGTGCCGGGTCAGACCGCGGTGATCAAGACGAACGGGCTCCCCGTCGACGCCGCCGTCGTGAAGCCGTTCGCGTCGGTCGCGGTCACGCTCGGCCCGGCGGGGCTGCGGTCCGGGGAAAAGTCCCCGGGGACGCGCGCCAAGGCGGTCGCGATGCTCCGGCAGGAGCTCATCAAGGCGAGAGAGTACGCGGCGAAGCGGAACGCCTCGGCCGAGGACAAGAAGCCCGGGCGCGACCTCGAGCTCGAGACGATGGCGGCGGTCCTGGACAGGAAGGTCCCTCTCTCGATCACCGCGAACCGGGCGCAGGACATCTCGGCGGCGCTGCGCCTGCGGCAGGAGTTCGGGTTCGACCTGATCCTCGACTCCGGGTCGGAGGCGCCGATGCTCCTCGACGACCTCAAGGCCGCGAAGGTCCCCGTGATCGTCCACCCGCCGATGTACCGGGCGTGGGGGGAGTACGAAAACGCCAGCTTCACGACGGCCGCCGTGCTCGCGAAGGCGGGAATTCCGGTGGCGCTCCAGGGCGGGTACGAGTCCTATGTCCCCAAGGCGCGCGTGGTGCTCTTCGAGGCGCAGGTCGCGGCGGCGCACGGCCTTGGCGACGAAGGGGCGTTGCGCGCGATCACGATCGACGCGGCGAGGATCCTCGGCGTGGCGGATCGCATCGGCTCGATCGAGGTCGGCAAGGACGCCGACCTCGCGATGTTCGACGGCGACCCGTTCGAATACACGACCCATTGCACGGGGACGCTGATCCAGGGGCGGGAGTTTGCGGGGGAGCGGCGCTAGCGGGCGATCCCCACCTCGACCGGCGTCGCTTCGAGCACGCGGACCAGCGCTTCAGGGTCGAGCCCGACGAGAAAGCCGCGGTGTCCGCCGTTGAGGTACACCCGCGGCAGGTCGAGGATGGTCCGCTCGACGTACACCTGGATCGCCTTCCGGGTTCCGAACGGAGACGTTCCGCCCACCTTGTACCCCGTGTGTTTCTCGGCCACCTCGGGACGGCAGGGGACGATCGACTTCCTGCCGAGCAGGCGCGCGAGGTTCTTCGTCGAGACCTCGAGATCGCCGTGCATCAGCACGATCAGCGGCGCCTTCGATTCGTCCTCGAGGACGAGGGTCTTGACGACCGCGTGTTCGTCCACGCCGAGCTCCCGGGCGGAGACGCGCGTCCCCCCGCGCTCCTCGTAGCGGTACAGGTGCTCGGTGTAGGCGACCCCCGCGGCCTTCAGCGCCCGGACGGCGGGGGTGACGGGAGCGGCGCTCACTGCAGCGGGGCGATGCGCTCGAGGCGCTCGAAGTTCACCGCTCGCTCCCCGTTCGCCTCCAATTCATGGCGATGCAGCTCGATCCACGCCTTGACCAGGCGGCGCTGGGGCTTGGCGAGGCTCCCGTTCAGGATCTTCCCGGTCGCCGCGTCGAAGACCGCGGACTCGCCGCCGTATTCGGCGTGGAAGTGGGCCCCTTGATGGGGAGCACCCTTCTCGAAGGACATCTTGATCACGATGCCGTAGAAGCGGCAGATTTCGGGCAACGGTCCGGCCTTCGAGGAGGCGCGGGACGGTGCGATCGGCAATCTGGGTCCGACGGCCCGGAAATCGGCGTCGTTCGGCCAGACGAGCGTGCGGAAAGCCGGATCGATGCGCACCCGCCGGGACATCTCGGGATCGCGCAGCGCTCCGAACACCCGGCCGCGGAGCACCGGCTGGAAATCGATCGTCTGCTCCGTCCCGTCGTCGAAGGCGACCCGCAGGACGTACGTTCCGACCTGCTCGAACCCGGTCACGAAGCGCAGGGGAAGGTGGTCCATCGCCGAAAGTGTAGGGCGGGCGGGCGCCGCGGCTCAAGCTGAGGCTACGATACGCGGGTTTCGACAGGAGCAGGCCCCATGAAGAAGATCTGCGACAACATCCTCGAGACGATCGGGAACACCCCGATGGTCCGGATCAACAAGCTCACGAAAGGCGTCACCGAGGCGGAGGTTCTCGCCAAGATCGAGACCTTCAACCCCGGCAACTCGATCAAGGACCGGATGGCGGTCCGGATGATCGAGGAAGCCGAGCGGCAGGGTCTACTCAAGCCCGGAGGAACGATCATCGAGGGGACCTCCGGGAACACGGGGATGGGGCTCGCGATCGCGGCGGTGGTCAAGGGTTATCACTGCATCTTCACGACGACCGACAAGCAGTCCAAGGAGAAGGCGGACGCCCTCAAGGCCCTCGGCGCCGAGGTCATCGTCTGCCCGACGAACGTCGACCCCGAGGACCCGCGCTCCTATTACTCCGTCTCCTCGCGCCTGGTGAACGAGGTGCCGAACTCGTGGAAGGCGAACCAGTACGACAACCTGTCGAACTCCGCCGCGCACTACGAGCAGACCGGCCCCGAGATCTGGGAGCAGACGGACGGCCGGATCACCCATCTCGTCTGCGGCGTCGGTACCGGCGGGACGATCAGCGGGACCGGCCGCTTCCTCAAGGAGCAGAACCCGAAGATCAAGGTCTGGGGGATCGACACGTACGGCTCGGTCTTCAAGAAGTACAAGGAGACCGGGATCTTCGACAAGAACGAGATCTACCCCTACGTGACCGAGGGGATCGGCGAGGACTTCCTGCCGAAGAACGTCGACTTCGACGTGATCGACCACTTCGAGAAGGTCACCGACAAGGACGCGGCGCTGATGACCCGGCGGATCGCGAGGGAAGAGGGGATCTTCGCAGGGAACTCCGCGGGATCCGCGATGGCGGGGCTCCTCCAGCTCAAGGACCACTTCAAGAAGGGCGACGTCGTGGTCGTGATCTACCACGACCACGGCACCCGCTACGTCGGCAAGATGTTCAACGACGAGTGGATGCGCAAGATGGGGTATTTCGAGAAAACCGGCATGACCGCGCGCGACCTCGTGTCGGCGGGGATGTCCGGCGAGCTGCTCTCCATCGAGTCCGACCGCACGGTGCAGGAGGCGGTCGAGCTGATGCGCAAGCACGACTTCTCGCAGATCTCGATCCGGAAGGAGAAGCGCCTGGTCGGCTCGCTCAACGAGTCGCACCTGTTCGAGGAGCTGGTGCGCGACCCCGACGTGCGCAAGAAGCCCGTCGAGTCGATCATGCTCCCGGCCTTCCCGTTCGTCGACATCTCGACGCCGGTCGAGTCGATGTCCACGATGATCACGATGCAGAACCCGGCGGTCCTCGTGCGCGACTTCAAGACCGACACGACCTACATCATCACGCGTTCGGACGTGATCCGGGCGATGTGCTGAATCAGTAGGCCGCGAGCAGCCTGGCCGCCCTCTCGACTCCCGCCTCTCCGGGGAGGAACGCATCCTCGAGGGGAGGGGAGTAGGGGACCGGCGCGTCGAGCGCGCCGACGACGCGCACGGGCGCGTCGAGGTCCTCGAAACACCATTCCTGGATCGTCGAGGCGAGCGACTCGCCGATGCCGCCCGTCTTCGAGTCCTCGTGGGCGATCAGCACCTTTCCGCAGTGGCGCGCGACGTCGAGGAGCGTCTCCCGGTCGAGCGGGGCGAGCGAGCGCAGGTCGAGAACCGCGCACTCGATCCCGTCCGCCGCGAGCTTCTCCGCCACCCGCAGCGCCACGTGGACGTACGCCCCGTAGCTGACGATCGCGAGGTCGCTGCCGGCGCGCCGGAGCGCGGCCTTCCCGATCGGGATCGGCTCGGGCGCGGCGTCCGCCATCCGTTGCTTGATCCGCGGCTCCCGGTACAGCGCGATGTGCTCGTAGTAGAGGACCGGGTCGGGGTCGGCGACCGCTGCCGCCATCAGCGCCCGCGCGTCGTGGGGGGTCGAGGGGCAGACGATCTTGAGGCCGGGGGTGCGGTAGAACCACGGCTCGGTGTTCTGCGAGTGGTACGGGCCCGCGCGCCGCAGGCCTCCCCACGGCATGCGCACCACCATCGGTACCGATCCCCCCCAGCGGTAGCGGATCTTCGCGGCGTTGTTGACGAGCTGGTTGAAACCGGTCGCGACGAAGTCGTTGAACTGGATCTCGGCGATCGGGCGGCGTCCCGCCAGCGCCGCGCCGACGGCGACGCCGAGGACCCCCGCCTCGGCGATCGGCGAGTTGAGGATGCGATCGGCGTACTCGTGGAGGAGCGGACGCAGAAGCAGGAAGGCGTTTCCGTATTTCCCGCCGACGTCCTCGCCGTAGACGAACGTGCGCGGGTCGGAGCGCAAGGCGTCGCCGACGCCGAGCATGACCGCTTCGAGGAACGTCCTCCCCTTCGGGTCGAACGGCGGGGCGGGCTCAACCTCGGGGAGGGGCGAACGCTTGCGATTCAGCCGTTCGCTCGCGTTCTCGAGAGGCTCGACGTGCACCCGCGGCGGCTCGTTCGCGAGGACGCCGACGCCGGCGTTCGCCGGTTCGGGCCAGGGCGCGTCGATGACCTTGCGCGCCTCCTCCTCGACGAGGGTCTCGATCTCGGCCTTCAGCGCGTCGAGGTCCCCCTTCGCGATCACCTTCTCGGCCTCGAGCTTCTTCGCGTAGGTCGCGATCGGGTCGCGTTTCGCCCAGAAGGCGTAGAGGTCCGGATCGGCGTACCCGGCCTCGGTCGGCTTCGGATAGTCCCACGAGGGCTGCGGGTCCTTCCCGAGGTAGAGCATGTCGTCGTGGTGCGCGTGACCGCACATGCGCATCGCGACGAGCTCGATCAGCGTGGGGCCCTTGCCTTGCCTCGCGCGTTCGGCGGCCCACGCGAAGGCTGCCGCGATCGCCTCGGGGTCGGTCCCGTCGAGGGTGATCCCGGGAATCCCGTACCCCGCGGCCTTGTCGGCGAAGGCGCGCACCGCCGACTGGTCCTTCAGCGGGGTCGAGAGGGCCGTCTGGTTGTTCTGGACGCAGAAGATCGCGGGGAGCTTCCGGGCCGCGGCGAGGTTGATCGCCTCGTGCCACTCGCCGAGCGACGTTCCCCCCTCGCCGATGAACGACACCGCGACGCGGTCGACCCCGTCGAGGGCGAAGGCCATCGCCATTCCCGCCGCGGTCATCGTGGAGATCGTCAGCGGCGCCGAGGCGGGCAGAACCCCCCACGCGAAGTCGCCGGTGTGGAGGTCCTTCCCGTCCATCGGGGGGCCGGCCTTCCCCATCTGCGCGCTCAGAACGCCCCGGACCGCGTCGCGGTCGCCGCGCATGCACAACGCCGCGCCGAGGTCGCGGATCAGGGGGGCGACGACGTCCCCCTTCCACGTGCCGTCGTCGTTGCGGTGCTCCGGACCGCGCCGGAGGCGCAGCGGCGCGGCGTAGATGGCCTCCTGGCCGAGGGATCGAAATCCTTTCCCCTGGAAGGAGGCGCTCCCGTAACGGACCTCGCCGCCGGCGAAGAACTGCTTGAGGCGGTTGTCGACGGCGCGGGTGAGGACCATCCCGCGAAGCATCTCGAGCTTCTCTTCCTTCGTGATCGAGCCCAGGAGCGCCTCGCGCCGGAGGAAGGCGTCGCAGGCGTCGAGGACCTCCTCGATCGCGGCGGCGTGCCGCTGCTTCCCCGCGACGCCGGGGGAGGTCTCGAACTTCTCCCTCGGGAGATCCCGCTCGAGCGCCTGCTTCAGGAGCTTCCGCAAAGGGGTGCGCGCGTTCGCCTTCGCGAACGCCTTGATCGCGGCCCCGGCTGCGAACGGGTAACGGTCGGTGACGAAGGCGGCGAAGCGCGAGGCCGGGAGCTTCGAGACGGCCATGAACGGTTCCCCCGAAGGCGAGCCCGCGATCCTACTCGCGTCCGAGGCCGTGGGGCAAGGTGGCGCGTACTTCCGGACTGGGTCAAACTCTCCGGCTATCTCGCGGCGAATCGCGACGAGGAGGTATGCCCCGGCGCCAGCGTCGAATCCCGAGCCCTCCGGCGGCCGTCCCCGCGGACGCCCGCCTGCTCGCCCTCGACCTCGAGGGCTGGGCGGGAAGGCACGTCGCCCACGCGGGGCACGACCTGGCCCTGCTGGGGAAGGTCGTGTCGTTGCGCCTGGCCGACGAAGGGGCGACCCTCCAGGCGAAGGTGAAGGACAGCGGGCCCCACCCTTACACGGTCGCGATCCACGCCATCGACGACGGGTATGCCGCCTCGTGCACCTGCCCCTGGGAGGAGGGCCCCGTCTGCAAGCACGCCGTCGCGGCCGTGGAGGCGCTGCGATTCCCTCGTCCCGACGTCGCGCACGCGGTCGGCGTCCGGGCCAAGCCGCGCCGTGCCGGTCGCCTGGCGCGCGGGCAGGGGAGGATCGTCACCCAGGCGCCCGTGCAGGCGGGAACGCTCCTCGCCGCCCCGGGGGAGTGGACCCTGACGCGGGACGAGCGCATCTCCCTCGCCCGCGACGAGGAGGTCAAGCAGCGCCGCCAGCGGGCGAAGAAGGAGCGCGCGAGGATCACGCGACTTCCCATGAAGGGCGGACCGCCGCGTTTCCGCGTCGCCTCCGCCGGGAAGTCCCCGTACACGGTGACCCTGCGCGGGAAGGAGCCGGCGCTGGCGTCGTGCACCTGCCCCGACTGGGCGAAGAGCGAGCTCGACAGCTGCAAACACATCGAGCGCGTCCGGACCTGGTTCCAGCGCCAGCCCAAGCGCGTGACGTGGAGCTTCGCGAGCCTCTGGTGGAAGCCGCGGAGCTGGGAGGCGGTCGCCCCCGATCCGCTCGCGGAGCTGCGCTTCGACGCGCCCGCCGCCGTCGATCGCGTGCCGTTGCACCGTTACTTCGACGGCGACGGGTGGTTGCGGGCCGTTCCCCGGGAGGTGGACCCGGCGTCGTGGCTCGCCGAGGTCGAGGCCGCCGCCCGCGCCGCGGCGACGGCCGCATCGGTCCCGTTCGACGTGGACGGCGCCGTCGCGGAGCGGCTCGCGGAAGCGGCCCTCGCGAAGGAAGCGGCCGACCGGCTCCGCGCCGGGGCGAGGGACGGCGAGCTCTGGAACGCCCTCATCCCGTCGATCGGGTTCCAGTTGCACCCCTACCAGGTCGACGGCGTCGAGTTCCTCGCGACCCGCGGGCGGGCGTTCCTCGCCGACGACATGGGACTCGGCAAGACCCTTCAGGCGATCGTCGGCGCGATCCTGCTGCGGCGGTCCGTCTCCGCGGAGAAGGCGCTGGTCGTCTGCCCGGCGTCGCTGAAGCACCAGTGGCAGCAGGAGATCGAGCGGGCGTGCGGCGAGAAGGCGCTCGTCCTCGAGGGGGGGCGCCAGATCCGCGCGCGCGCGCTGCGCCGGTGGAAGTCGGGGTTCCTCGTCCTCAACTACGAGCTGGTCCTGCGCGACCTCGACTTCGTGAAGGGCTCGAAACCCGACCTCGTGATCCTCGACGAGGCGCAGCGCATCAAGAACTGGGACACGAAAACCGCAAAGGCGATCAAGCAGCTGACGAGCCCGTGGGCGTTCATCCTGACCGGCACGCCCCTCGAGAACAGGCTGACCGAGCTGCACTCGATCGTCGAGTCGCTGCATCCGCGCGCTCTCGGCCCGCGCTGGCGGCTGCTCCCCGCCCACGCGGTTCCCGGGCCGAACGGGAGGATCGCCGCGTACGAGGACCTCGACACGCTGCGCGCGAAGCTGTCGGGTTTCTTCCTCCGCCGCGAGCGGCGCGAGGTCCTCGACCAGCTCCCGCCGCGCACCGACAACACCTTCTGGACCGAGATGACGGCGGCGCAGTGGCGGCCGTACCGGCGCCACGCGCGCACCGTGGCCGCGCTGCTCTCGCAGAACCGGCCGCTCACCGCCCCGGAGGTCCGCACGCTGCTGCAGGCGCTGACCTCGATGCGGATCCTCTGCAACGCGTGGGCGCAGTACGCGTGGGAGTTCGCCGAGCCGCACCTCAAGCGCGGCCCCGTCGAAGGGGACCTGCGCTGGTTGCACTCCCCGAAGCTCGAGGAGTTCGTGCACGTCCTCGAGGATCTGCTCGAGAGCACGCCGGGGAAGGTCGTCGTCTTCAGCCAGTGGGAGCGCCTGCTGCGCCTGGCCGTCTACGCCGCGAGCCCGCTGTTCGAGCGACGCGGCGAGCGTGCCGAGGTCTTTCACGGCGGGCTCGACGCGCGCGGCCGTCAGCGGATCCTCGAGGCGTTCCGCGAGGATCCGACGCTGCGGGTGATGTTCTCGACCGACTCGGGGGGGCTCGGCCTGAACCTCCAGGACTCGGCGTCGGTGGTCGTCAACCTCGAGGTCCCCTGGAACCCCGCCGTCCTCGAACAACGCATCGGGCGCGTGCACCGGCTCGGCCAGCGCGAGAGCGTGCAGGTCCTCCACTTCGTGACGCGCGGGGCGATCGAGGAGCGCGTGCGTCAGGTCGTCGAGAACAAGCGGGCGCTGTTCGACGGCCTGCTTGTGGACGATGCCGACCGCGTGGAGCTCGACGACGCGACGCAGTCCACGTTCGTCGAGCGCATGCGCACCCTGATGGGTAATTAGGGACAGCAACCTATTTCCGAAAGCGACTCACCCCGATCCGGTAGCCTGTAACCGGGTCCGCGGCGAGTCGCTTTCGGAAATAGGTTGCTGTCCCTAATTACGAACGGTGCCGTCGACGCCGATCACGACCTCGCGCACTTCGAGGTCCGTCCTCCCCGTCGCCACGGCGGCGGAGCGCGTGATCGCCGTGAGCCCGCCGCAGCAGGGAACTTCCATCCTCACGACGATCGCGCGCGGGATCGAGGGATCGGAGAGGATGGCCGCGAGCTTTGCGGCATACGGGCGGGTGTCGTCGAGCTTCGGGCATCCCACGACGACCGACCGGCCGTCGAGGATCGTCCCGTGCAGGTCGCGGGAGGCGACGGCGCCGCAGGTATTCAGGACGACGAGCTCCTTCCCGCGGAAGAAAGGCGCCTGCGGGGGGACGAGGTGGAGCTGGATCGGCCACTGGGTCACCCCCGGAGCCGTGGACATGCGCGACCCCGGGCACCCCGCGTGCGCGTGAGCCGCCGCGTCGAAGCGGCGGACCGCCTCGGCTCCCCCGATCGTCGCGACGTGCGCGCGGGTGGCGACCGGGTCGTAGGCGGGCGCGTCCTCGTCGACGATCGTCATCGCCCCTTGCGGGCATTCCCCGACGCAGTCGCCGAAGCCGTCGCAGAAGATCTCCCCGACCAGGCGTGCCTTTCCGTCCACGATCGCGAGCGCCCCCTCCGCGCAGGCCGTCACGCACATGCCGCAGCCGTCGCAGCGCTCCTCGTCGATCCGGACGATCTTCCTGGGCATCGGGGCCTCCTTGGAACCGAAGTCTGCCTGCTGCGGCCCGCGGGACGCCGTGACCCAGGTCACGTACGATGCGGGACATGCACGATCTCGATCTCGTCGTCTGGGGGGCGACCGGGTACACCGGGCGCCTCGTGGCGGCGGAGATCGCGCGGCGGGCCCCGGCGGGGTTTCGCTGGGCCGTCGGGGGGCGCGACCGGTCGAAACTCGAGGCGCTCGGGCTCGGCGCGGAGATCGTGGTCGCCGACGCCGTCGACCGCGCCTCCCTCGACCGCTGGGTCGGACGGGCCCGGGTGGTCGTCTCCACCGTGGGCCCCTTCGCGGTGTACGGGACGCCGCTCGTCGAGGCCTGCGTCGAGCGGGGGATCGCCTACGCGGACATCACCGGCGAGCCGAGCTTCATCCGCGCGAACCTCGCGAGGCTCCACGAGCGCGCGGAGGCGACCGGCGCGCGGATCGTCCACACCTGCGGCTTCGATTCGATCCCCTCCGATCTGGGGGTCTTCATGCTCCGGGAGCACCTGCGGGAGCGGCACGGGCGGCAGCTCGCCTCGGCGATCTTCGTCCTCGAACGCGCCTCGGGTGGGTTCAGCGGGGGGACCGCGGCGAGCGTCCTCCACGAGATCGAGACGGGCGGCGGCGGTCGGGACGCCCGGAAGAGCCTCGTGCGCCCCCGCGGCGACGGCGAGGGGGGCGCCTTCGCTCCGTTCCTGATGGCGCCGATCAACACCTCGGTCGTCCGCCGCAGCCACGGCACGGACTTCGGGTACGAGGAGGTCGTGCGTGCCCGCAGCCTCCTCGGGGCCTGGGCGATCACCGCAGGGATCGGCGCGTTCGTCGCCGCCGCGGCGACGTCCCCCGGCCGGGCCCTGCTCCGCACCTTCCTCCCGAGACCGGGAGCGGGACCGACCGCGGAGCAACGCGAGCGCGGCTTCTTCGACGCGAGCCTGCGCGGCCTTTCGGACGGCGCGCCGCCGATCGCGGTGCGCGGCCGCGTTGCGGCGGATGCGGACCCCGGGTACGGCGCGACGGCGCTCATGCTCGCCGAGTCGGGGCTGTGCCTGGCCCTCGACGAGCTCCCCGATCGGCACGGTATCCTGACCCCCGCTTCGGCGATGGGGCGCCCCCTTCTGGACCGGCTCCGCCGAGCCGGGATGACCTTCGAGGTGACGGGATGAACACGCGCGGGATGTGGGACCGGTACAAGGCGTGGTTGTACGACGCTCCCGAGCTCGGATTCCGGCTCGACGTGAGCCGGATGGACCTCCCCGACGACCTCGATCGCACGATGGCGGGCGACTTCGGCAGGGCGTTCGACGCGATGGCCGCGCTCGAGAAGGGAGCGATCGCCAACCCCGACGAGAAGCGCCAGGTCGGCCACTACTGGCTGCGCGCCCCGGAGCTTGCCCCCGAGCCCGCGCTCGGCGCCGCGATTCGCGAGACGTTGAGCCGCATCGAGGCCTTCGCCCGCGACGTCCACGCCGGCTCGATCCGCCCCCAGCGCGCCCCCCGTTTCGACCGCGTGTTGTGCATCGGGATCGGCGGCTCCGCCCTCGGCCCGCAGTTCGTCGCCGACGCCCTGGGCGGCCGCGACGATCGGATGACCCCGTATTTTCTCGACAACACCGACCCCGACGGAATCGACCGGGTGCTCGGCGTCCTCGGACGCAACCTCGAGTCGACGCTGACGATCGTGATCTCGAAGTCGGGCGGCACCCCCGAGCCTCGCAACGGCATGCTCGAGGCCGAGGCCGCGTACACCGCGCACGGCCTCCTCTTCGGCCCGCACGCCGTCGCGGTGACGGGGGAGGGGAGCCAGCTCGACCGGCACGCCGTCGAGCGCGGTTTCCTCGCGCGCTTCCCGATGTGGGACTGGGTCGGGGGCCGCACCTCGGAGACGGGGCCGGTGGGCCTCCTTCCCGCGGCGCTGCAGGGGATCGACGTGAGCGCGTTCCTCGCGGGGGCGGCCGCGATGGACGTCCTCACGCGCGTACCCGAGGTCCGAAGGAACCCCGCCGCCCTCCTCGCGATGGCGTGGCACCACGCCGGCGCGGGCAGGGGGACGAAGGACATGGTGATCCTCCCCTACAAGGACCGCTTGCAGCTGCTCAGCCGCTACCTGCAGCAGCTCGTGATGGAGTCGCTCGGGAAGGAGAAGGACCTCGACGGGAAGGTGGTCCACCAGGGGCTCGCGGTTTACGGGAACAAGGGCTCCACCGACCAGCACGCCTACGTCCAGCAGCTGCGCGACGGGATCGCGAACTTCTTCGCGACCTTCGTCGAGGTGAAGCGCGACCGCCGCGGGGTCTCGATCGACGTCGAGCCCGACGTGACCTCGGGGGACTACCTGCTGGGCTTCTACCTGGGGACCCGCCGCGCGCTCCACGAGAACGGACGCGGCTCGATCACGATCTCGATCGACGACGTCACGCCGAAGACGGTGGGGATGCTGATCGCCCTCTACGAGCGCGCGGTCGGCCTCTACGCGACCCTCGTGAACGTGAACGCCTACCACCAGCCCGGCGTCGAGGCGGGGAAGAAGGCGGCGGCGAAGGTCCTCGATCTCCAGCGCCGGCTCGTCGCCGAGCTCACCGGGCGCGGCGAGCGGGGCGCGACCGCCGAGCAGATCGCGGCGGCCGTCGGCAGCCCGGAGGAGGTCGAGACGGTCTTCCACCTCCTCGAGCACCTCGCGGCGAACGGCGACCGCAACCTCGAGCGCGTGCCGGGAAAGACGCCGTTCGACGCGGTGTATCGCCTGCGGGCGGGAGACTGACCGCAACCGCCTTCAACGCTTTTCCCACGACGTCCCCACCGTGAAGACGCTGGCGACGGGCCGGCCGTCCTTGCGCGCCGGCTCGTAGCGCCAGCCCACGAGAGCCCGGAAGGAGCTCGCTGCGAATGCGCGACTCGTGACGGCGTGCAGCCGAAGCGGCACGACGTGGCCCGTCCGGAGGATCGCGCACTCGAGGGTCGCCTTCTCGCCCGGACTGCCGAGAAGCTCCCGAGGGGGAATCGCAGGCTCGACCCTGTGAACGAGCACGGGGAGCGAGACGCCGTGGCCCGGGACCTCGAGGGTCCACCCCTCCACCGGAGGGTTGGCGGCTCCGCGTTCGGCGGCACGAAGCATCGCCCGCGCCACGACCCGAAGCGCGAACTCGACGTCGGGTTCGGGCGGGCTGGTCTCGAGGTAGTGCTCCAACCGCGACAACGCCTGGTCCCGGGCACCGCGTGCCGCCGCCTCGAGCGCTCGGTCGAGCCGCTGCGCGGGCTCGTCGCCGGGTGCTTCGGCCAACTCTGCGAGCAACTCCGCCGCGACCTCGCACCCCGGCCCGTCGCAGTACTGCCGCGCGACCTCGCGGAAGACGGGTGCCCGGGTCTCGACGGGCGCGTCTTTCACGCGGACCGCGACCCTTCGGAGCGTGGCCCAGTCCTCCTTCGCTCCCAGCGCTCGCGCGAGCAGCACGAGCGGGCGCGGATCGCCCGGGGCCCTTCCGGCCCACGCTTCCGCGCGTTCTGCCGCCTGACCGGGACGTTTCTGGCCGAGCAGGGCTTCGGACTCGATCGCGCGCGCGTCGGGGTCGTCCGGGCTCGCCTCGAGCATCCGTTCGGCGGCGTCGAGGGCCTTGCGGTAACGCTCGGCCTCGAGGTTCCGTTTCGCCTCGTCGAGGTCGGAGGCCAGGACGGCGACGGCGCCCAGCGTCGATCCGAGCCAGACGAGCAATGTCCGCCTCCGTCGCATCGATCCCCTCAACGCACCTTGAACCGGACGACGACGGTGAAGTAGATCGACACCGGCTTGCCGTCCTGCGTCACCGGCTTGTAGCGCCAGCGGAGCACGGCCCTGCGGGCGGCGTCGTCGAATATCGGGTCGGACGACTCCTTGACGTTCGCTTCGACCACCCTGCCGGATCGAAGCAGCGTCGCTTGCAGCGTCACCACGCCCTCGAGCGCGGCCGACTTGGCCTCGGGCGGATAGACGGGAGCGACCTTGCGGACGACGATCGGTTCCGAGAGGCCACGGGCCGTCTTCTCGCCGTCGGGCGAGGGCTCGTCGGCGGGCGGAGGGGAGAGGTCGAGGAGCATCTGGATCCACCACGCGACGTCGATGTCCTCACGGTCGAACGGCGCCGGGGTCGCTTCCACCATCTCCCAAAGCGTCTTCCGATCCCCTCGGCGCGCCGCGTCGAGGGCCGGGAGGAGTGGGCCGGCGGCTTCGTCAGCCCGAATCGGAGTCAGCAGTCCGAGCGTATCCGCCGCCTCCTTCCATTGGGATGCGGCGAGCTGCCCGAGGACCAGGGCGCGGCGCACGTCGCGTCGCGCTGGTTCGTCCAGGCCGGCGGCCCGATCTCGGACGGAAGCGAGTCCGGCCGCGTCCTTCATGGAGGCGTAGGCGGCGGTCAGCAGCGTCAGCGGTCTCGCGTCCGTGGGCGCGGAGGTGGCCCAATTCTCGAGGAAGGGAACCGCCTCTCCACTTCGATCGAGTCTCTCCAGCGCCCGGGCGTGGAGGATCTGGGCCTGCACGTTCAGCGGGTCCTCATTCAGGATCGTTCGCACCGCCTCCACGGCCGCGACCGGCCGCTGATACTCGTCGAGGAGCCGCCGCGCCTCCTCGAGTTCGGCGGCGGAAGCCGCAGCACAAGCCGCGAGGGCGACGACGGCCGCCGCGGCGCGGATGGAAATCATGGCGTGAGTTTATCCCCGGTCGAACCGCCCCCGCGAGCGTCGTCGCGGGGGCGGCGGGGGGGCAGGGGGAGCCGCCGGGTTACGGGGTCGTGAGGCTCAGGTCGTACGAGCCGTGGATCCCGTAGTCGGTCGCGTGTTTCGAGCGGATGTAGAAGCGGTCGGAGCGAGGCGCCGTCCACGTGACGAGCGACGTGTGGTCCGAGGCGGAACGGTCGTTGTTCGACGCGAGGACCGTCGAGCCGTTGGTGTCGAGGATCTCGAGGTTCGTGTTCGCGTCGGAGTAGGTGTTGAGCGTCTGCGCGGTGTAGACCGCGCCGCCGACCGCGTCGAAGGCGAAGAGGTCGGTGTCGGCCGCCCCCTTGCCGTCCCCGTCCGTGTCGGCGAAGTAGGTCAGGTGGACGAGGCCGCCGTTCGCGTAGAGCAGCGTGGCGGTCCCCGTCGTGTCGTTCGACTCGAACGCGTCCGGGAAGTACTCGATGCCGAGGGCCCCGAAGATGTCCTTCATCGCCTGGAGGTTGCCGTTGGCCACCGTCGAGTCGAACCACGAGTTCCAGAAGGTCTCGTGCGTCACGTTCGTCGCGCCCTTGAAGACCGAGGACGCGAAGGTCTGCCACGACTCGACGTCGGGAAGCGCGAGGGCGTCCAGGGTCTCGTCGGTTCCGGGGGTGTAGTCGTTCGTGGACGGGCCGTCGGTGATGTCCCAGAGGCTGCGGGCGACGGTCACCTCGCTCCCCGACCCGTCGCAGCTGTATTGCGTCTCGGATTCCAGGTCGAAGAAGTTGAGCGCGCCGCCGGGGCCGGAGGCGCCGCTCGTCCGCACGTAGACGTTCGCCGGACCGAGGTCGAACATCCGGACGACCGAGTTGCCGAGGTAGGTCGCGCGCCCCTCGTCGAAGGCCAGGCGCAGGTCCTGATGGCAGTCGGCGAGGGCGTGCGAGCCGGCGGGGTTCGACGACTTCGAGTAGTTCGTCATCGCGTAGTGGCCCCATTCGTGGAGGGCGACGGTGTCGTCGTATCCGCCGGTGTCGCGGATCGTGACGGTGTTCCCGGAGGTCTGCGAAACCGTCACGCCGCCGTTCGACTGCCACTTGATCGTCACGAGCTTCGTGGAGTTCGGGCGCGCGCCGGTCATCGCCTTGATGTAGTCGGCGCCGTAGACCCCCATGTCGAAGAGGTTGAACGCCTCGCCGCCCGCGAAGGCGAGCGCGGTGAGCGTGCCCCAGTCCACGTTGACGTTCGGGGCGTGGCTCGTCACGTCGGCGCTCTGGCCGACGTAGATGCTCCCCCCCTGGTTCGTGACGCGCACGAAGAGATCGGAGGTGTAGTTCGAGCGGGTGAGCACGCGCACGCGCACCTTCGTTCGCGTCGTCGAGTCCACCACCGGGATCGCGTAGTAGCCGTCGGCGTCGGTTTTGCCCTTGGCGAGGATCTGCTTCGACCCCGACTTCGTCGGATCGATGACCTCGACGTCCGCGAAGCGGATCGGCTTCGTGAGGATGGTCCCGGAGAACCCCGACTCGTTCCACTCGCGGTCCTCGTAGACGAAGCGGCCGGAAGCGGTCCAGTTGGCGAGCGCCGCGCTCGAGAGGAGCGAGGCGACGGCGAAGGCGGCCGCGCGCCTCATCGACGGGGCTCCATCGCGAAGACGGCGATCTCGCCGTCGTCCACGATCGGCTCGGGAACACCGAAGGGGACGCGCACCACGGTTTCGGTCCGGACGGCCCGGCCGTCGAGCGTCGCGGTCGCTTCGATCAGGATCTCGTGGACTCCGGGTTTCCCGATGGGAACCCGCAGCGTCGTCGCGTCGAGGCGCTCGACCCCCGGCCACTCGACCCGGGCGGCGTCCAGGACGCGTACCGCGACCTCCGCCGCGCCGGCGGGGGCGACGAGCCCGAAGGTGAGGTCGACGCTCCCCGAAGCGGGAGCGCCGCCGATCCGGGAGACCGTGCGAGGCGCCTTGGCCTCGGCGGCGAGTTGCATCTCGTCGGTCGGCTCGCATGCCGACGCCGCCATGAAGATCAGCGTGAAGATACCCCAGATGACGATTTTCATGGATCCCCCCCACGAGAACTACGGACGAGCTCTTTGCGCTAAGTACCCGCGTGAGGGGCGCGCGTCAAGCGCAAATCCGCTCCCGGACGGAGATCGGGGATCCTCGAGCCCCCTCAGCGCGCCGACTTGCCCTTCCCGTTCCCCATGGCGCCGTCGGTGCCGAGCTCCTCGAGGAGGTAGGCGGCGGCCAGATTTCCCTTGTGGAACTGGTCGAGGTCGATCTTCTCGTTCGGCGCGTGGAGGTTGTCGTCATGCAGGCCGATTCCCATCATCACGGCCGGGACCTTGAGGATCCGGTCGAACGACGCGATGACCGGGATGGAGCCCCCCTCGCGGGTGAACACCGGCGTCTTGCCGAAGGCCTTCTTGACCGCGCGCGACGCCGCCGCGAGCGCCGGGTGCGTCGGCTCGGCGAGCCAACCGTCCCCCGAATGCAGGTGGCGCACCTCCACCTCGACCGATTTCGGCGCGAGCTTCCTGAGGTAGGCGGAGACCAGCCGCGCGATCTCCTTGGGCTTCTGGTCGGGGACCAGGCGCATGGAGAGCTTCGCGTGCGCCTCGGCGGGGATCACCGTCTTCGCCCCCTCGCCGGTGAAGCCGCCCCAGATCCCGTTGACCTCCACCGTCGGGCGCGCCCACAGGCGCTCGAGGGTCGTGAAGCCCGCCTCGCCCCAGAGCTCCGGAGCGCCGATCGACTTCCGGAACTTCGCGTCGGAGTGGGGGAGGGTCGCGATCGCCCGGCGCTCGGCCGTCGTGAGCTTGCGGACCTTGTCGTAGAACCCGGGGACCTTGATCTTCCCCTTCGCGTCCTTCAGCGCGGCGATCATCGTCGCGAGGGCGAAGGCGGGGTTCATCACCGCACCGCCGTATTGGCCGGAGTGGAGGTCCCGGGCGCTCCCGCGGACGTCGATCTGGAGATAGGTGAGCCCGCGCAGGCCGTGCACGATCGACGGGACCTTGCGGTCGAACATCGCGGTATCGCTCACGACGACGGCGTCGCACGCGAGCATGTCGCTCTCGGCGAGGATGAACGGCTCGAGGTTCCCCGAGCCGATCTCCTCCTCCCCCTCGATCACGAACTTCACGTTGACCGGGCACGTCCCGTTCGCGCGCAGGTGGGCCTCGAAGGCGTTGACGTGGATGAGCACCTGTCCCTTGTCGTCGGCGGCGCCGCGGCAATAGAGCTTGCCGTCGCGGATCGACGGCTCGAACGGCGGCGTCGTCCAGAGGTGCACGGGGTCGACCGGCTGAACGTCGTAGTGGCCGTAGACGAGGATCGTCGGTTTTCCGGGGGCGCCGAGCCACTCGCCGTACACGATCGGATGCCGCTTGGTCTCGTAGATCTCCGCGCGGAAACATCCGGCGGTGCGCAGCCGGTCGCGCACCCACTCCGCGGCCCGGCGCACGTCGCCGGCGCGATCGGGGTCGGTCGAGATCGACGGGATGCGGAGCAGGTCCTGGAGCTCCGCCAGGTAGCGGTCGCCGTTCGCGCGGACGAAGGTCGCTGCTGCCGACATGGTGCCTCCTCGAAAAACAGCCCGGCATTCTAGCTCCCGATCGCGACTCCGAGGAGGCGACGGCGGGGATTTCTCATTGACGGACCCCGGGGGTCGCCGGACATTCCCGGGCGGCCGAAACCGCCGCTTCGTGGGGGGAGTTGCGCCCGATGTACGTTCGCCGCCTGTTCGTGTGCCTTGCCTTGGCCTGCACCGCCGTTGCGGCCGCCCCCGAGCGTCGCGTCGTGGAGGTTCCGGACGCCGGAATCCGCTACGCGGTTTGGAGCGAGTCCGGGGAGCGCTTCGTCGCGTTCTCCCGGGACGGCGGTGCGAGCTGGACCCGACCCCGCGCCATGGACCTCTCGATCCCGCTGCGCTTCGCGCGACTGCTCCCGGGGGAGGACGTCCCGGCGGCGCCGGCGGGGTTCTCCTCCCGGGCCGGGAACCGGCTGTACCTCGTCCAGTTCGAGACTCCGGGCCTCGAGGCCTATCGACGCATCCTCCGCGACCTCGGCGCCGAGGTGCTCCAGTTCGTGCCCCACCAGTCCCACGTGCTCCGCATGGACCCCGACGCCGTCGCGGCGGTCGCCGCGCAGCCGTTCGTCCGCTGGATCGGTCCTTACGAGCCCGCGTATCGCATCGAGCCCGAGGTCCTCCGGGAGATCCTCGGTTCCGACGCGTCGCGCGAGGCGCGCCGTTACCACGTGATGAGCTTCCTTCCCGGGCTCGCGGAGAAGTCGGCGCTGGCGGAGGAGATCCGCGCGATCGGCGGCCGGGTGGACCTCGTGCCCGCGAACGGCTACCGCCTCGAGGCGACGCTTTCGCTCGAGCAGGTGGCGCTCCTCGCGCATTCGAACCGGCTGCAGTGGATCGACCGCTGGACCCCGCGCGAGACGGACATGGACATCGTCCGGGAACAGGCGGGGGAGAACTACGTCGAGTCGGTCGGCGGGTACTCCGGCCAGGGGGTGCGCGGCGAGGTGATGGACGCCGGGGTCGAGCAGACCCACCCGGATTTCGACGGGATCCTGCTCCACGGCGGGGGCGTGAGCGTCGACAGCCACGGCACGTCGACCTACGGGATCGTCTTCGGCAACGGGAACCGCGACGGCGACGGAAACGCGCAGGGGCTCGGCAGCCTTCCCTCGAAGGCGGCGGGGTACTTCGCCGACTACGACGCGCTGACCGATCGCTACCAGCACACCGCCGAGATCGTCGCGTCCCCGATCTTCGGTTTGTTCCAGTCGAATTCGTGGGGGGATGCGCGGACCCGCGCGTACACGTCGATCTCCCAGGAGATGGACGACATCATCTGGATCCACGACCTCGCGATCTTCCAGTCACAGTCCAACGCCGGAAACCAGGACAGCCGCCCGCAGGCCTGGGCCAAGAACATCATCTCGATCGGGGCCGTCGAGCACTACAACACGCGCACGCTCGCCGACGACTGCTGGTGTTTCTCCGGATCGATCGGCCCGGCGGCGGACGGCCGCATCAAGCCGGACCTCGCCTACTGGTACGACTCCATCTACACGACGACGACCGGCGGCGGGTACACGACCGGCTTCGGCGGGACCTCCGCGGCGACGCCGATCAGCGCGGGGATCGGCGGGTTGATCTTCCAGATGTGGGGCGCGAACGTCCTCGGGAACAACCCGCAGGGGGCGACCCTGTTCGACAAGCGTCCCCACGCCGCCACCCTGAAGGCGATGATGATCAACACGGCCGAGCCCTACCCCTTCACGGGGAGCGGGGCCGATCTCGGGCGCTTCAAGCAGGGTTGGGGGCTTCCGTCGGCGAGTCGCTTTCTCGACCGCGCGCCGCGGATGAAGGTCGTCGACGAAGAGCGCTCCGTCGCCGAGCTCGAGGTCCACGCCTACACCGCGACGGTACCGGCGGGGATGGACGAGCTCAAGGTCACCCTCGCGTACACCGACCGTGCGGGAACGACCTCGTCGACGCTCCACCGCATCAACGACGTCTCGCTGAAGGTGACGAGCCCGTCCGGAGCGGTGGTCTACCACGGCAACTTCGGCCTCGACGCGGGGAACTGGTCGGCTTCCGGCGGCGCCCCGGACGGCATCAACAACGTCGAGAACGTCTTCGTGCAGGCTCCCGCCGCCGGCCTGTGGACGATCGAGATCTCGGGCGACGACATCAACCTGGACCAGAATCCCTCGACCCCCGTCGTCGACCAGGACTACGCCCTCGTCGTGTACGGGGTCACGACCCTCGACTTCGGCTGCCTCGTGCAGCCGGCGCCCGCATCCGGCCTCTCCGGCGCCCCCTCGGGGGACAACGCGGTGGCGTTGTCCTGGACCGGGACGCCGACCGCCGCGGGGTACCGCGTGTACCGGGCCGCGGGAGGCTGCGGCGGGAGCTTCGCGCAGGTCGGAGGGACCCTCGCCGCGGCGACGACGTTCACCGACACGAGCGCGTCGGGGGGACGCGTCTACGGCTACACGGTGCGCGCCGTCGAGGGGTGCGAGGCGGAGCCCTCCAACTGCGTCGAGGTGACGGCGACCGGGCCGTGCATCCTCCCGCCGGCGTTCGCGGGGGCCGTGTCCGCGACCGACGTGAACGCCGCGCAGTGCGGGGTCACGGTCGCCTGGGGCGCCGCAACCCCCGCGTGCGGCGGGTCGGTGGCGTACAACGTCTATCGCGGCACCTCCGCCGCGTTCGTGCCGTCGACGTCCAACCGCGTCGCCTCCTGCGTCACGGGCACGAGCTTCGTCGACGGACGCGCGCTGACCTCGAACCAGAGCTACTGGTACGTCGTGCGCGCGGTGGACCTCGGCGGCCGCGGGAGCGCCGAATGCGGCGGCGTCGGGGAGACGAACGCGGTCAAGGTCACGGCGCGTCCGCGCGGACCGATCGGCAACCTGATCTCGCAGGACTTCGAGGCGGGCCTGGGCGCGTGGACGGTGCAGGACGGCGCTCCCGCGGCGGGCGCGGGGGACTTCCTCGCGGACATCCCGGTCGGCTCGACGGACGGCGGGCTCCAGGCCAACCCCGCGAGCTGCCCGCAGGGCGCGCGGTGCCTGTTCACCGGCAAGAACAAGGGGGGGAACCCCAACAACGGCGACGTCGACGACGGCGAGACGCAGGCGCTCTCCCCGGTCTTCGACGCCTCGTCCTTCTCCACCGCGCAGCTCACCTTCCAGCGCTGGCACTACCACAGCGGGAACTTCAACGACTCGGCCGACCGATTCGGCTTCGAGGTCTCCCGCGACGGCGGAACGACGTGGCAGTCGCTCGACGCGTTGACCGGAAGCACGAGCGCGAACGCCTGGACGCCGCGTTCGTTCGACCTCGAGACCACCGGAGCGCTGACCTCGCAGATGCGCGTCCGCGCCCGCTCGGCGGACGGCCCCAACTTCGACAGCGTCGTCGAATCCGCGGTGGACGACGTCCGCGTGGTCGGCTTCCAGACGTGCACGAGCCCCGCTCCGGGCGCCCCCGGGGCGACGACGGGAACGCTCCTGGTCGACCGGGACACCGACTCGTCGAGGCTGAAGCTGTCGTGGGGGCCCGAGTGCGGCGGCGGGACGGGGTACTCCGTCTACCGCGGCGATCTCGCGGCGGGTTGGGGCTCGGCGGCGCCGCTCCCCGGGTTCTGCGGCGTCGCCGGCATGCGCGCCTTCGTGAGCCCCGACGCAGGGTCGTACTTCTTCATCGTGGCGCCCAACGACGGCGCGACGGAGGGAAGCCTGGGCCTGCGCTCGGACGGGACGCGTCGGCCGCGGCCGACGACGGCCTGCCTGCCGGAGGCACCGGCGGTGAACGCCTGCGCCCCGTGAGGCGGCTTCGGCGTTGACATCGACGCCCCCGCGATCCTAGGCTCACCGGCCCTACGAACCGGAAAAGGGGACCTCCGCGCATGTCGAGCGAGAACTTCAAGCCCTATATCCCCGCCTCGCGGACCGACGTCGCCGAGTTCACGGTCAAGGCGATCGTGCTCGGAGCGATCTTCGGGATCCTCTTCGGCGCGGCGACCGTCTACCTCGCGCTGAAGGCCGGGCTCACCGTCTCGGCCTCGATCCCGATCGCCGTGATCGCGATCTCGCTCGGCCAGCGGATCTTCCGCACGACGATCCTCGAGAACAACATCATCCAGACGGCCGGGTCCGCGGGGGAGTCGATCGCCGCCGGGGTCGCCTTCACCCTTCCCGGATTTCTGTTCCTGACGCAGGTGAACGGCCAGAGCGTCGGACTTCCCTACTTCAACTACGTCACGCTTTTCGTCCTGGCCCTGGTCGGCGGCATCCTCGGGACGCTCATGATGATCCCCCTCCGGCGGTCGCTGATCGTCAAGGAGCACGGCGTCCTGCAGTACCCGGAAGGAACCGCGTGCGCGTCGGTCCTGATTGCGGGCGATCGCGGGGGCAGCTTCGCGAAGACCGCCTTCCTCGGCGTGGGCGTGGCCCTCGGGTACGCGATCCTCCAGAAGATCTTCCACGTCATCGCCGAGACGCCCGCGTGGGTCACGCGGACGACCAACAAGTACCTCCCCAACGCGACCGTCAACGGCGAGATCACCCCGGAGTACCTCGGCGTCGGGTACATCATCGGCCCGCGGATCGCCGGGGTGCTCGTGGCCGGCGGCGTGCTCGCGTGGCTGGGGTTGATCCCGCTCCTGTCGGTGCTGGTCGAGCCGGCGAAGATCTTCGAGCAGCTCGTCAAGGTCGGCGGCGCCGGCAAGGGCGGCTGGGACCCCGCCACGCAGACCTTCGCCAATCCCGCGGTCGCCGTCTACTTCGCCTACATCCGGCAGATCGGCGCGGGGGCGGTCGCGGCGGGCGGGTTCATCACGCTGCTCAAGACGCTGCCGACGATCGTCTCGTCGCTGCGGGACAGCATCGCCTCGCTCAAGGACAAGTCCGTGGCGGCCTCCATCTCCCGCACCGACCGCGACCTGTCCTTCTGGACGGTGATCCTCGGGAGCGCGGGCCTCGTCGCGATCCTCGCGCTGCTCCCGCAGATCCCCGGGGAGTCGATCCTCAACAAGCTGCTGATCGCGATCCTGATCATCCTGTTCGGGTTCATCTTCGTGACCGTGTCGAGCCGCATCGTCGGGATCATCGGCTCCTCGTCGAATCCGATCTCCGGGATGACGATCGCGACCCTGATGGCCACGGCGATGATCTTCGTCGGGCTGGGGTGGACCGGGAGCGCCTACGAGCCGATGGCGCTCGTGGTCGGCGGCATGGTCTGCATCGCGGCGGCCAACGGCGGCGCGACGAGCCAGGACCTCAAGACCGGCTACATCGTCGGCGCCACTCCGAAGTACCAGCAGATCGCGCTGTTCGTCGGGGCGATCGCCTCGGCGATCGTGATCGGCCTCACGGTCCAGGTCCTCGACAAGCCGACCGCGGAGGCCGCGGCGCAGGGGGTCGTGCACGCGATCGGAAGCGAGAAGTTCCCGGCCCCCCAGGCGACGCTCATGGCGACGCTGATCAAGGGGCTGCTCTCCCTCAACCTCGACTGGCACTTCGTCCTCGTCGGCGTCTTCCTCGCGGTGACGATGGAGCTCTGCGGGGTGAAGTCGCTCTCGTTCGCGGTCGGCGCCTACCTCCCGCTCTCCACGACGCTGCCGATCTTCGTCGGCGGCGCGATGAAGGGGCTCGTCGACCACGCGGCCAAGCGCCGCGGCGAGGAGCCCGAGGAAGGGGAGCTCGGCGGCGGAAGCCTGTTCGCCACGGGTCTCGTCGCGGGGGGCGCCCTGACGGGGGTGATCGTGGCGCTGCTGCAGGTCAACGACAGGATCGGCGCCGCGATCGGTACGCTCAGCGCGCGGCACGCCCTCGAGTCCGCCCTCGGACCCGGCGGTTACCAGCTGCTCGGCGTCGTCTTCTTCCTCTCGATGGCGACCCTGGTCTACCGCATCGCGGGCAGGCCCCACCCGAAGCAGCCCTAGAGGCGGACCCCCGCCCGCTTGAGCCTGCGCCGGAACTCCGCCCCCGCCCTCGCGTCGCGAAGGGCGACGAAGATCGTGTCGTCCCCGGCGATCGTCCCGTGGACGCCGGGGATCCCGGCGCGGTCGATCGCGATGGCGACGGGGGAGGCCTCGCCCGCGGGGGTGATGACGACCAGCAGGTTCGGCCCGGCGTCGCGAAGCGCGAGGACGTTGGCGCGCACCCTCTGGGCGAACGGGTCCTCGGCGGGCCTGGAGCCCGGAAGGCGGGCGTAGCGGCCGTCGACCTTCACGAGCCCGAGCGCGGCGGTGTCGCGCGAGACGGAGGCCTGGCTGACGTCGAACCCGCGCCGGTGCAGGGCCAGGGCGAGCTCCTCCTGCGTCCCGACCGCCTCGGCGGCGACGATGTCGAGGATCGCCTCGCGGCGGCGGCGCGTCTCCATCAGCGGCCTCCCGTCAGGCGGGCGATCGCGCGGTCGAAGCGGCGCCGGCGCGCGTCGAGACGGCGTCGGGCCGAGGCGAGATCGGCGCGAAGCCCCTTCAGGTCCAGCGGCGCGGTGGAACCGCGGCGGGGGAGGTCCTCGCCGCGGGCGATCGCCTCGGCGACGGCGCGGTAGGCCATGCGGAACGGCTCGCCGTCGCGCACGCGGGCGTAGGCGGCGTGGGTCGCGTACGTCCCCGCGTCGAGGGCGGCGGCGCAGCGTTCCCGGTGCACGCCCAGGCGCGCAACGGCGAACGCGACGATCGCCGCCATCGCCTCCGCGTGATCGAGCCCCGTCATCAGGGGCGCCTTGAGCATCTGCAGGTCGCGGTGGTAACCGCTCGGGAGCTTCCCGGCGATCGCGATCGCCTGCGCGAGCGTCCCGGCGAGGAGGCCCTCGCGAGCCCGGGTGAGCTCGAAGAGATCGGGGTTCTTCTTCTGCGGCATGATGCTCGAGCCGGTGGCGAGGGTCGGGTCGAGGATCAGGTAGCCGAACTCCTCCGAGGTGAAGAGGATCACGTCCCAGGAGAGTTTCCCGAGGGTCGAGCCGAGCGCCCACAACGCCGCGAGGGCCAGGGCGTCGTGTTTGCCTCGCGAGGACTGCACCGAGGTGACGTGGCGCTGCACCCCCGCGAACCCGAGGGCGCGGGCGACCTTCTCGCGGGGGAGCTCGAGGGGGACGCCGTATCCCGCCGCGCTCCCGAGGGGGGATCGGTCGTAGAGGTCGAGGGCGGCGTCGAGGGCGCGCAGGTCGTCGAGGATCCCTTCGGCGTGCCCCGCCGCCCACAACCCCGTCGTCTGCGGCATGGCGCGCCGCTGGTGGGTATACCCGGGGAACACGACGCGGGCATGCCGCCGGGCGAAGGCGGCGAGGGCGTCGGCCGCGTCGAGGGCGGCCGTTTCGACCGCCATCAGGGCGTCCTTCGCGTACAGGCGCAGATCGACGAGGACCTGGTCGTTGCGCGACCGGCCGGTGTGGATCTTCGCGCCGAGGGGACCGAGCCGCTCGGTGAGGCGCCGCTCGACGGCGGTGTGCACGTCCTCGTCGCGGGCGGTGACCTTCAGGCGCCCCGCCTCGGCGTCCCTCAGCGCGGCGCGCAGCGCCGCCCGCAGGCGCGCGTGCTCTCCGGGACCTAGGATCCCGATCGCGCGCAGCCCGTCGGCGTGGGCGAGGGAGCCGACGATGTCCCATCGGAGCAGGCGCGCGTCCCAGGCGCGGTCGTCGGAGGCGGTGTAGGCGGCGACCTTCGGGTCGAGCCCCTTCCCCTGGACCCAGAGCGTCTTCATGCGAGGTACCTCGCGGCGATCGCGGCGTAGAGGTCGCGGGCGCGGACGACCTCGTCGAGGGAGATCTGCTCGTCCACGGTGTGCGAGAGGGTCGAGTCGCCGGGCCCGAGCTTCACCGCGTCGACGTCGCGAAGGAAGACCCAGTCGGAGGCGGTGGGGGAGACGAACGGCGCGGCGTCGGGAGCGGCGTCGAGGACGAGCGGAAGCAGGCGGGAGCCCTCGGGGGTCTCGCAGGGGAGAAACCGCCGGCTGACGACCTCGACCTCGCCGGAGACCTCGGCTCGCACCCGCTCGACGATCTCGTCCGGAGAGTAGGCGGGCGTCGTGCGGACGTCGAGGGTCGCCTCGCACAGGTCGGGGACGACGTTGGAGGCGGTGCCCGCCGAAAGACGCGTCACGTTGAGCGAGGTGAAGCCGAGGACGTCGTGCTCGCGCCCGAATCGCAGCGCCGCGACCCGCGCGATCTCGGCGGCGGCCTTGTGGATGGCGTTCTCGGCGGCGCCGGCGAGCATCGAGGACCAGCCGGCGTGCGCCGCGCGTCCGCGCCAGCGCAGCCGCAGGATCAGAAGCCCTCGTTGCGCGATGCACGGGCGCAGCGAGGTGGGCTCGCCCACGATCGCGGCATCGGGGCGGCCGAGACGCTCGACGGCGGCGGGCATCGTCGTTCGGGCCGTCTCCTCCCCGAAGGTGAAGACGGCGACGAGCCGGCCGCGCGCGGGCCTCCCGACGGTTGCAACCGCCGAGGCCATCGCGGCCACGCAGCCTTTCGCGTCGGAGGCCCCGCGGCCGCGCAGGACGCCGCCCTCGATCCGTCCCTCGAACGGGTCGATCCCCCATCCCTCGCCGGGCGGGACGGTGTCGAGGTGGGAGGCGAGCCACAACGTCGGGCCGGGGGCGCTCCCCTCGGCCTCGAGGCGCACCCCCGCGTCGTCGAGGGTCGTCCTCAGGCCGAGCCCGCGCCCCCACCCCGCGAGGCGCTCGGCGACCGCCCCCTCCTCCCCCGAGACGCTCGGCGTCCGGACGAGGTCGACCAGCAGCGGCGCGGGATCAGGAGAGCTCGTGCTCACGGTAGTCCGTCATCTCCCTGCGATCGACGATCATGGTCCCGGAACCCGCGCCGGTGAAGACCTCGACCAGCAGCGCGTCGGGGGCGCGTCCGTCGACGATGTGCGTCCGGCGGACGCCGTTCCGGACCGCGCGCAGGCAAGCCTCGACCTTCGGGCGCATCCCGCCGGTGATCGCCCCCGAGGCGAGCAGAGGCGCGAGGTCCTCGACGTCGGCGAACGGGATCAGGGAGTCGGGGTCGTTCACGTCGCGCAGGAGTCCCGGGGCGCCGGTCAGGAAGATCAGCTTCTTGGCCTTCAGGTGCGAGGCGAACGCCTCGGCGATCGTGTCGGCGTTGACGTTGAGCGGGGCGCCGTCGGGGCCCGCGGCGAGGGAGGCGACGACGGGAACGTAGCGCTGGTCGAGCAGGGTCTCGATCAGGCGCGCGTCGACCTTCTCGATGTCGCCGACGTGGCCGTAGTCGACCGTGCGCGTCTCGCCGGAGTCGAGGCGGACCTCGACGGGCGGGCGGCGCCTGGCGGTGAGAAGCCCCCCATCGACTCCCGACAGCCCGACGCCGCGCACGCCGTGCCGCTGCAGCGCCGAGAGGACGTCGAGGTTGAGCGATCCGCCGTAGACCATCTTGGCGATCTCGAGCTGCTCGGGGGTCGTCACGCGCCGGCCGGCGACCATCTCGGGCTCGTGTCCGAGACGGCGCGAGAGGGCCGAGGCCTGCGGGCCGCCGCCGTGGACGAGCACGATCCGGATCGACAGCGATTCGAGCAGGGCCGCCTGCACGGCGACCTGGTCGAGGGCCCGCGCGTTCGCGAGGATCTCCCCTCCGAGCTTCACGACGAAGACCTGGTCGCGGTACATCCGCGTGTAAGTCAGGGCGTTTTTCAGTCCTCGCACCGTCTCGGTCATGCGTTCTCTCCCAGGATGCGGCGCAGCAGGGCGCGCTGCGCGTGAAGCCGGTTCTCCGCCTCGTCCACGACGGCGGACCAGGGACCGTCGAGCACGCCGTGCGAGGCCTCGACCCCGCGACGGACCGGAAGGCAGTGCAGGAAGATCCCGTTCCCGCCGCGCGTCGCCCCCATGCGCCTCTCGTCGGCGATCCAGGAGCGTTTCCCGGAGCGCAGGGTCGCCTCGGCCTCGCGGTCGCCGAAGGCCGACAACGCCCCCCAGCTCTTCGCGTAGACGACGTCGGCGCCTTCGACCGCGGCGTCGAGATCGTGGGTCACCTCGACGCGGCCGCCGTTGCGCGACGCGACCTCCCCGACGGCGGCGAGGTCCTCCGGGTCGAGGTTGTACCCCGGAGGGTGTGCGATCGTGACGTTCATCCCGAGCACCGCCCCCGCGAGAGCCGCCGAGTTGGGAACCGCGACCGGAAGCGGTTTCGGGTGCCACGCCCACATCAGGACGAATTTCTTCTCCCTCGCGTCGCGACCGAGGCGCTCACGGATGGTCATCGCGTCGGCGAGCCCCTGGCAGGGATGGCGGCGCGCCGACTCGAGGTTGATCACCGGGACCCCCGCGTGCTCGGCGAAGCCGTGGAGGACGGCGTCCTGCCGCGCCTCCGCCCAGGTCGCCTCCTTCGGGAACGAACGGACCGCGAGGGCGTCGGCGTACCGGCCGAGAACCCGCGCGGCGTCGATCAGGTGCTCGACGTTCTCGCCGTCCATGACGACGCCGCGGCGCGTCTCGATCGGCCACGACCCCCTCCCGGGCTCGAGGACGACGCAGCGTCCTCCCTCGCGCGCCATCGCGACCTCCATCGAGGTCCGCGTCCGCAGCGACGGGTCGAAGAAGACGGCGGCGAGGATCTTCCCGTCGCAGACCGCCCTCGTCCTCGGTGCCGCCTTGAGGGCGATCGCCTCGTCGAGGAGCGAGACGACCTCCCGGTCGCTCCAGTCATCGCCGGCGAGGAAATGCCTCAGCACGGGTACGTCCCGGGGAAACCGAGCCCCTCGGTCTCCGGAAAGCCCAGCGCGAGGTTCATCGCCTGGATCGCCTGGCCGGCGGCCCCCTTCACGAGGTTGTCGATCACGCACGTCACGATCACCTCGCGCCCCCCGTCGCGCGCGACCGCGTGGACGTGGGCGAAGTTCGTCCCGACGACCGCGGACAGCTCCGGCGGCGCGTCGGTCACGCGCACGAACGGCCGTCCCGCGTAGGCCTCGCGGTAGCGGGCGAGGGGATCGGCGAGCGGCTCGGCGACGCGCGCCCGCACGGTCGCGTGGATCCCGCGCACGAACGGCCCCGAGTGGGGGAGGAGCACGCAGGAGGAGGGCCGGCCCGCCCAGCGGGACATCTGCGCGGCGATCTCGGCCTCGTGACGGTGACCCTCGAGGCCGTAGGCGAAGAGGTTGTGCGCGCGCACGGGATGGTGCGTCGTGCGCCTGGGCGACGCCCCCGATCCCGAGGACCCCGTGATCGCGTAGCAGGCCGGGATCTCGGCGAGGTTCCCGACGAGGGGATAGACGGCGAGCTGGGTCGCGGTGGCGAAACACCCGGGCGCGGCGATCCGGCGCGCCCCGGGAAGCGCGAGCCCCGGCGGATCGCACAAGGCGTAGACCCACGCGGGATCGAGTCGGAAATCCTGCGCGAGATCGACGACGACGGGATCGGATCCCGCGAGCAGCTCGGGGACCTCCTTCGTCGACTCGCCGTGACCGAGCGCGAAGAAGACGACGTCGGCCGCGTCGACGCGCTCGACGAAGACCCCCTCGGGGACGTGCGCGAGGGCGGGGTGCACCTCGGCCAGCCGTTTCCCCGGCTGCGAGCGCGAGACGGCGGCGATCGTCGCGACGCGCGGATGCTGGTGGAGCAGGCGCAGGGTCTCGCCGCCGACGTACCCCGCCGCGCCGACCACGGCGACCCGCAGGTCACGCCCGGGCATGGAGCGCCTCCAGGACCTTCGCGACGAGCCCCTCGGCGTCGCGACGCGCGTTGTGCGCGGCGACCCCGAGCTGCTCGCGGACGAAGCGGCACCCGACCTCGTTGTCGGTCACCGCCCCCGCAACGACCGTGGGGACGAGCCCGTAGCGGTCGGCGAGGAGGGTCCTCGCCCCCCACGCCGCGACCTGGTCGGGGGCGCAGACGACGAGCGCGCCCGTCGTCCCCATCAGCCGCGCGTCGGCGAGCAGGCGCTGGACCCCATATTCGCCGAGGATGCCGTCCCCCAGCTCCGCGACCACGACGTCGGCGGAGGTGCGATCGAGGTGGTTGAGAAGGCCGTAAGCCGCCTCGAGGACCTCCTCGTCCTTGGTGGAGACGATCCCGCAGTCGTTGAAGGAGACCCCCTCGACGGCTCCGGCGTCGGTCATCGAGAGCACGTCGCGGCGGAGCGACACGCCGGTGAGCTTCACGCCGGCGACGCGGAGCCCCGCGCGCGTGAGCCCGCGCACGATCGCGGTGCCGGCGACGGTCTTGCCGGCGTCCATGCACGTCCCGGCCACGAAGACCACCGGAGCGTCGAGCTTCAGATCCGCCGCCATGGGGATCGCCCGGGTGCGGATCGTCGCGGGGCGGCCGAGCCGGTCCCCGCCGGGAGGGAAGTCGAGAATCGCCCCGAGGACCTCGGCCTCGTACGGCGGGCCGATCTCGGGGTTGATCGAGGTGCACCGGCCGAGGACGCCGCCCAGGTTGAGCACGTGCACGGTGTCTCCGGGGCGCAGCGCCTCGGGGACGTCCCCCGCGTACCCGCGCAGCGCGCGCCGCGAGCCGAGCACGCCGGCGAGCACGTCTCCGTCGCGCAGCGGGACCATGCGCCCGTGCACGTCCTCGACCTGGTTGTAGACGGGCTTGTGGCCGCGGATCCGCACGGCGAGGACGTATCCCTCGCGGCAGACGATCTCCGGGCCCACGACCACCTCGCGCTCGAGGGCCGCGTTCCGGGTCGCCGAGGCGATCCGGTCGAGTCGGACGCGCCGCGCCGTCACCACGGCCGCTTCTCCTCCTGCGCGGTCGCGAGCATCGAGGGGATCGCGGCGATCTTCGCGAACGCCTTCGCGTCCTCGCCGGTCCAGAGGGAGGGGAGCTCGCCGTAACGCCCCGCGGCGTCGCGCAGGAGCGCGTGGGGGCTGCGCACCCCGGTGACCTGGAAACGACCGGCCTCCAGGCGCACGCGCGTCTCGCCGGCGACGTGGCGCTGGGACGAGAGCATCATCGCCTCGATGTCGCGCATGACGGGATCGAGGTGCTGCCCCTCGTGGAGGCGCTCGCCGTAGAAACGGCCGAGGTGATCCTTCCAGAACAGCTGCCACCGGGTCAGGACCAGCTTCTCGAGCTCGCGGTGGGCGGCGATGAGCACGAGGGGTGCTCCGGCCTCGAAGGCGACGCGCCCCTTGATGCCGAGCACCGTCTCCCCGAGGTGGATCCCGCGGCCGAGGGCGTAGGCGCGAGCGATCTCACCGACCGCCTCGATCGCCTCGAACCCGGAGATCGGCGTCCCGTCGATGGAGACCGGGAGCCCCCCGACCCAGCCGATCACGAGATCGCGGGCCTCGGGGGCGGGGGAGGTCGGTCCCCACGCGTCCTCGGGTGGTGCGGCCCAGGGATCGTGCGTCCAGGAGCCTCCGTAGGTCGTCCCCCAGAGGCCGCGATTCACCGAGTAACGGGCGGATCCCTCGGGGACCGGGAGGCGGCGCTCGCGCATCCACGCCGTCGCCTGCTCGCGGGTGATCGTGTGGTCGCGGATCGGCGCCAGGATCGTCGTTTCGGGGAGGAGGACGCGCAGGACCACGTCGAAGCGGATCTGGTCGTTCCCCGCCCCCGTCGAGCCGTGGGCGACCGCGTCGGCGCCGATCTCCCTCGCGACGCGGGCGACCTCGATCGCCTGGCGCGTGCGCTCGGCGCCGACGCACATCGGGTAGACCTCGCCGCGCAGGACGTTTCCGCGGATCAGCCACGCGACGTGGTGGTCGTAGACCGCCCGGCGTGCGTCGATCTCGACGTGGCGGGCGGCGCCGAGCGCCTTGGACTGGGCGGCGACCTGATCGAGGGCGGCGCGGTCGGCGCCGCCGGTGTTCACGAAGACGGTGACGACCTCCGCCCCGAGCGTCTCCTCGAGCCAGGGGACGCAGAACGAGGTGTCGAGCCCACCCGAGAACGCGAGAACGACCCGCACCGTCGGACCTCCCATGAATAGAAAAAGAAAGATGCATGATTATGCATCTCGGGGAACACGTCAAGCGCGGACGAGGAGAATTCCGACGGGTACGTGAGGATTCCATCGCTCCGGGCGGGCGACGGCGCCGGGGTCCGGTCTCCGTCGCGGAGCGCGGCTCGACAACCAGCGACCCGTCGAAATTCTCCCCGTCCGCGAGGCGGCTAGGAGCCCTCCACCGGCAGATCGAACCCCTCGCTCGGCGGCGCCTGCTCCCCGGGGGTGTCCAGGAACTCGACGGAGTCGAGCATCGACCGGACCTCCCCGAGGCGCTCGGGGCCGTGGTCGGGGCGCAGCGCCATCCGGAAGACGTAGAGGTAGTTCTGGTGGCGCACGAGCCAGAAGCGAAGGTCCCCCGGTCCGTGCTCGGGGCGCGTGCGGACGACGTAGCGCAGCTCGCGCGCGGGGAGCCCTCCCACGGTCGACAGGTGCTCGGTGCGCCGGTCGTCGACGAGGTAGTCGTGTTTCGCCCAGGCGTCGAGCTGAGGGTACAGGCTCTGCGGCAGACCGCGCACGAAGTCCTTCTGGGCATCGACGAGGCTGTGCACCCGGATCGTGATGAAGCTGTCGTCGAGGACGCAGCGGAGGTTCGCGTCGAGCGGGAGCCAGTTCGGGTCGGCGACGTATTTGAGCCGGCGGACCTCGTCCACGACGGTGCGCTGCTCGAGGGTGAGCCGGACGGGTTGCGGGCCGGAGCAGGCGACGATCGCGAGGGCGGCGGCGACGATCCAGCGCTTCATGCGCTCAGGGTAGCGGCTTTCCCACGATCCGCGCATACGCCTCGGGGGTGTCCACGTCGGCCAGCACGCCCGGGTCGTGCACTTCGACGGCGCGCAGGCCGTCCTCGTGCGCGACGACGACCGCGCGGGCGCCGACGGAGTCCGGGGCGCGAAGCAGCTCGTCCTTGAGGCGCGCGGCGAACAGGACCGGATGACCGCGACGGCCGGCGTGTACGGGAACGACGATCGGCGCCCCTCCCTCGCGGAATGCGGCGACGAGCTTGCGGACCGTGTCCGGCATGACGGTGGGATGGTCCACCGGCCAGAGCAGGAACGCGTCGACCTCCTCGGGCAGCGCCCGGACGCCGTGGCGCACCGACGACAACATGCCCGCCTCGGGAGTCGGGTTGATCACCACGACGTCGGTGCGCAGCGCGGCGTGCTGGCGGATCTCGTCCGCGTGCTGCCCGAGCACCACGCGTACCGTGGAGACGCCCGCCGCGCGCAGGGTCGCGAGCACGTGACCGAGGAACGTCGTCCCCTCGACCGGCAGGAGCGCCTTCGGCCGGCCCATCCGGCTCGACGCACCCGCCGCGAGCACGATCGCCCCGGTCAAGGGGTTCCCTCCGGGACCGCGAGGGCATGGTGCGCGGCGAGTCGGTCGAGCGCCGCGAGCCCCGTACCCGCCGGCCCCGCGGCGCCGCGCTGCAGACCCCGCGCGGCGAGCCCCAGCGCCGCCGCGGCGGCCTCTCGAAGCGAAGGGGCCTCGAGCGCCTCCCGCGCGGCGAGCTCCATCGCGCCCCGCCACGGGTCGTGCCCGTCCCAGGCGGCCCCGAGGGCGAGCGCCCGGTCGAGGGACTCGCCGTCGTACAGCAGCCCCGCCCAGAACGCGGGGACCGCGAGGGCGAGCGGGTCGGGCTGGAGGTCGGCGGTCCGGGCCTCGAGGTAGGAGTAGCTGCGCACCTCGGTGAAGATCGTCGAGAGGTGGAGCTCCCAATCGTCGATCGTCACCGCGTCGCACCCGCAGCGGCCCGCGAGGACCTCGAACGGCTCGCCGTGCGAGGCGACGAGCCCGCCGCCGCGGCGGAAGAAGATCGTGGGGACCTTGGCGGCCCACGCCGTCCATCGCTCGAGGTCGAACCCCGGCTCGAAGACGACCGAGGGAAGGCCGCAGCGCGCGGCGTCGGTTTCGCGCCAGATCGCCTGACGGAACGAGCGGAAGCCGGTCTCCCGCCCGTCCGCGCGGGACGAGTTCGCGAAGAGGGCGGTCGCCAGCGGCGCCATGAGCGCCGCCGCGCGGAACTTGCGGATCCAGTCCTCCTCCGAGGAGAAATCGAAGGCGCACTGGATGCTCGCCGTCTGGGTCATCATCCTGTGGGCGAGGCGCCCGCGGGCCCCCAGATGGTCGCGCATGATCCCGTAGCGGGCCTTGGGCATCCAGGGCATCGCCGCGACGGGGGTCTCGGGGTTGACCCCGGAGTCGAGCCACGCGATTCCCAGCGCCTCTCCCGCCTCGCGCATCGCGGCGAGGTGCGCGTCCAGCTCGCGGGCGAGGGTATCGAGGTCGTCGGCGGGTCGCGAGGACCACTCGACCTGCCCCCCCGGCTCGAGGGAGATCGCTCCCCACGGGGCCTCGATGCCGATGAGGTGGTCCCCCTCGAAGACCGGATCGCCCCCGCGACGCCGGATCAGGAACTCGAGGACCGAACGGACGCTCGCCCGCGTGCCTTCGTAGGGAATGGGACGACGCGTCGAAGCGTCGACCCCCATCTTCTCGAGCTCCATCCCCACGCGGCGTCGCTCGGAGGGCTTGAACGCCTCGCGGAAATACTCGACGAGGCGGCCGAACGGGAGGGGGCGGCGATCGACGTGGGGCATCGCACCTCCGGCAGGCGGGCATCTTAACGCGCCCCGCGTCCGTTAGACTGCGCGAGGTGTCGCACCCTCCCGCCGGAATCGCCGCGCTGCGCGCATGCACCCGTCCCCTCGGGCCGGCGGCACGAACGCTCGCCGTGGGGCCCTGGCGGATCGGTTTCGAGGGGCTCGACGAGGGACTCGCCGCGGCGCTGGACCTGCGGTGGGGCGGCTTCTGCCTCGCTCACCCCGACGCCGCGCCGTCGCCGACGGTTCGCTGCGTCGCGGCCGCAGGGCCCTGGCTTCCGTCGACTCCGGGCGAGGCGTACCGCATCGAAGCGGAGGTCGAGGAGGGGCTCCCGGTGGTCCGCTCCTATCGTTTTCTCGCCGGCCCCGAGGCGCCGGGGGTCTGGCGCGCGGCGTTCGCGCGCGACGGCGGGGAACCGGAGGACCGGGTCTTCGACAACCTCGCGCGCTGGTTCATCGCCCGATGCGCGATCGAGAGCGGGGGGCTGGCGCTGCACGGCGCGGGGGTCGCGAGGGACGGACGCGGCTGGATCTTCGCGGGTGCGTCGCGCGCGGGGAAATCGACGGCGGTCCGGCTGAGCGCCCCGGCGGGGAGCTTGGGGGACGATTTCGCGGTCGCCTGGCCCGAGGGGGGGGAGTGGTGGACGTGCGCGGTCCCCTTCGACAACTCGGAGCGCGCTCCCGCCGCCGCCGGTCCGGCGCGGATCCCGGTCGCGAGGATGTGCCGATTGATCCAGGCTCCGGCGGCGTCGGTCGAACCGGTACGTCCGGCGGCACTGGCCGCCGCGACGCTGCTGTCCCTGGCCGCGTTCCCCTGGGCGCTCCCCGACCTGCTGGACGATCTTGCCGCCAACGCATCGGCGTTCGTCGGCGCCGGCCCCGGGCTCGTCGACCTCCGGTTCCGCCTCGACCCGGACTTCTGGCCGCTTCTCGTGAGAGACTGAGCGCAGCCTTTCGGTCGGGAGGGCGGTCATGCGCTACCGCTTCTACACGACGGACGTGTTCACCGACCGCGTGTTCGGGGGCAACCCCCTCGTCGTCTTCCCCGACGCGGGAGGGCTTGCGACCGAGACCATGCAGCGGATCGCGGGGGAGTTCGGCGTCTCGGAGACGGTCTTCGTGTTCCCCCCGGAACAGGCCGGTCACACGCGCCGGCTGCGCATCTTCACCCCCGGGACCGAGCTCCCCTTCGCCGGACACCCCACGATTGGAACCGCCTACGTCCTGGCGCGCACGGGGCACATCGCCCTGCGCGGGGACGCGACGCGCGTGATCTTCGAGGAGGGCGTCGGCCCCGTGCCCGTGTCGATCCTCTGGAAGCAGGGGACGGTCGCCGGCGCGCGCATGACCGCGCCGCAGCTGCCGATCCTCGGGCCGGCGCCCCCGCCGCTCTCGGCGATCGCGCACGTGTTGTCCCTCGATCCGCACGACCTGCGCGCCGACGACTACCGCCCGGAGGCGGTCTCGTGCGGCGTGCCGTTCCTGTTCGTCCCCTTGCGCGGCCGCGACGCATTGCGCCGGGCGCGGATCGATCCCGCGCGCTGGGACCACGTCATGCGGTCCTGGTGGGCGCCGTCGATCTACGCCCTCTGCTTCCTCCCCGACGGGGCGGAGGCGAGCCTGTCCGCACGCATGTTCGCCCCCGGACTCGGCGTCGTCGAGGACCCCGCGACCGGTGCCGCCGTCTCCGCCCTCGCCGGTTATCTCGCGCCGCGGGACCGATCCGGGGACGGGAAGCTCCAGTGGAGGATCGAACAGGGGGTGGACATGGGGCGCCCGAGCCGGCTCGACCTCGAGGCCGAGCGGAGCGCCGACGCGCTCGTGGAAGTCCGCGTCGGCGGGGCCGCGGTGATGGTGAGCTCGGGGGAGATGGAGGTGCCGGGGTGACCGCTCAGGTCCGCGCGCACCAGACCTCGGTGGAGTAGGCGAACCGGACCCGTCCCTGCTCGGCGTGCGCCTCGTAAAGTCCGCGCAGCGCCTCGAGCATCGCCTCGTGCCGCGGATGTCCCGCCGCCGGGGCGTACGACGACGAGAGCAGCCGTCCCCTGAGGCCCTCGAAGTCGAAGACCTGCGCATGGGGGAGCCTCCGGACGCTCGCCGTCACGTCGCCGAAGAAGGCGGCGACGTCCTCGGGCTTCCCGTGGACGCGTCGCGAGGCCTCGAGGTCGATCGAGAAGCGCTGGACCAGCTCCTCGTAGTCGCGCATGAAGGGGGAGGCGTCGACGTCTCTGATGTTCCAGACGAGGGCCAGGCCCCCGCCGGGCCGGAGGATCCGGCGGAACTCCGCCCGCGCCCCCGCGACGTCGAACCAGTGGAACGCCTGGGCGGCGGTGACGACGTCGACCGATCGGTCGGGAAGCCCCGTCGCCTCCGCCCGTCCCTCGACCGCCTCCACTCCGCGGACGCGCCCGAACGCCTTCGCGAGGGCGGCGCGCATCGCGTCGTTGGGCTCGACCGCGAAGACGCGGCAGCCGCGCGCGACCAGCAGGCGCGTGAGTTGGCCGGTCCCGGCGCCCACGTCGGCGACGACGGCGCCGGGGACGAGGCCGCACTCCGCCGCGAGAACGTCGAGGACGGCGTCGGGGTAACCCGGCCGGAACCGGACGTAATCGTCCACCCGATCGGTGAAGCGTCGTGTGGGGTCCATGTGCACGTGCCACAATACGACGCTTCGACCCCGGAGGTTCCCGTCATGGCCGAACGGAAGAGCAAGTGGCTGTCCGGCGCGCGCATCAACCCCGAGCCGATCCGCGGCGGGGTGAGCGTGGCCGACCTCGTCGACCGCGCGTTCCTCGCCTACAACGCCGGGCGATTGCAGAAGGCCTCGCGTCTGTACGTCGAGAAGATGCTCGCGGACGACGCGGTGGTCGGGATGAGCCTCACCGGGGCGCTGACCCCCGCCGGGCTCGGCCGGTCGGTCCTCATCCCGCTGATCCGCGCGGGGTTCGTCGACTGGATCGTCTCGACCGGCGCGAACCTGTACCACGACGCCCACTACGGTCTCGGTCTCGCCCTCCACCAGGGAACGCACGAGGTCGACGACCGGATCCTCCGCCAGGAGGGGGTGGTCCGGATCTACGACATCCTCTTCGACTACAAGGTGCTCCTCCAGACCGACGCGTACCTGCGCGAGGTCATGAACGCCCCGGAGTTCGACCGCGAGATGTCGACCGCCGAGCTGCACCACCTCCTCGGCAAGTACCTCGCCGCGCGTGAGGACGAGCTCGGCGTGAGCGACTCGTGCGTGCTCACGACGGCGTACCGCTGCGGCGTCCCGTGTTACGTCTCCTCCCCGGGGGACTCGTCGATCGGGATGAACGTCGCGGAGCTGTGGCTGAGGGGGAAGGGGCCGCGGATCGACGTCTCCCGGGACGTGAACGAAACCGCGGCGATCGTCTACGCGACCAAGAAGTCGGGCGGGGCCTCGGGGGTGCTCATCGTCGGCGGGGGGTCGCCGAAGAACTTCATGCTCCAGACCGAGCCGCAGATCCAGGAGGTCCTCGGCCTCGACGAGGCGGGACACGACTACTTCGTGCAGATCACGGATGCGAGGCCCGACACCGGCGGCCTTTCGGGCGCCACGCCGGGCGAGGCGGTGTCGTGGGGAAAGGTCGATCCCGACAAGCTCCCCGGGACCGTCGTCGTCTACGGCGACTCGACGATCGTCGCTCCGCTGCTCACCGCCTACGCCCTCACCCGCCGGGACCCGCGCCCGCTGCGCCGGCTGTACGACAGGCGGGAGGAGATGCTGGGGCTCCTGCGCCGCGCCTACGCGGAGCGGTGAGCCTCACATCGAAGCGTCCTGCATGACGAGCCACTTCCCCGCGACGACGTGGAGGACGATCAGCGTCCACCCCGTCGCGGCGGGCTTGTCGGGGTAGGTGAGGGTCCACTTCGCGGCGACGGTCACGGTGTCGCCGCCGTCCCTCAGGTCCACCGGCTCCAGGGTCAGCGTTCCCATCGCCGCCGCGTCGGGGTACTTCGCCTTGTACCGGGTGCGGACCGCTTCGCGGCCGCGGGTGAGGCCGCCGGGCGTCACGAACAGGGCGTCCTCGGCGTACACGGCGCAGAAGGCGTCGATGTCCCCCCGACTCCAGGCGAGCGCCTGTTGTTTCAGGACGGCGACGGCGGGATGGCGCGCGATCTCCGCGGGGTCCGTGATTCCGTGATCGTGGCTGACCGCCTCGACCATCGGGTCGGGGGCGGACGGGGACTGGGCGAGCGCGAGGGACAGGACGATCGCCAGCATCGACGAAGACCTCCGCCCGCGATCGTACTCCCGATCAGGCGGAGCGCGGCTCCAGGTGCCCCATCCGACCCGCCTGGTAGTCGGCGATCGCCTGGCGGATCTCCTGCTCGGTGTTCATGACGAAGGGCCCGTACCCGGCGATCGGCTCGTGGATCGGCTCGCCGCCCAGGAACAACACGGTCGCGCCGGCCTCCGAGGCGATCCCGACGCGCGCGGGCTCGTCGGACAGGAGGACGACGTGACCGTCGCGCACCTGGTCGCGTCCGACGCCGATCGTGCCCTTCAGCACGGCGAACATGGCGTGATGTCCCGCGGGGACGTCGAACTCGAGGCGCGCACCCGGCGCGAGGCGGACGTCCCAGACGTTCACCGGGGTGACCGTGGACGCAGCGCCGGCGGTTCCGTCGAAGTCGCCGGCGATCACCCGGACCCGCGCGCCCTCGCGCTCGACCACGGGGATCGTCCCGGAGGTGAGCGTCTGGTAGCGCGGGGCCGACATCTTGTGCGCGGCGGGGAGGTTGACCCATAGCTGCGCCATCTCGAGCTCGCCCCCTTCGCGCGTGAACCTCCGGGAGTGTTTCTCCTCGTGCACGACCCCCGAGGCGGCGGTCATCCACTGCACGTCGCCCGGGCCGATCGTCCCCGCGTGCCCCCCCGAGTCGCGGTGCTCGATCTCACCCGCGTAGGCGATCGTCACCGTCTCGAACCCGCGGTGGGGGTGCTCGTCGACTCCGCGCGGCGTCGTCGCGGGAGGGAAGGTCGCGGGCCCGCCATGGTCGAGGAGCAGGAACGGGCTGATCCGTGGGCCGCTGCGGTGGTACGAGAACAACGTGCGGACCGGAAATCCGTCGCCGACCCAGTGGCTCCCCTCGTTCGTCAGGATGCGCTCGACCGTCTTCATGGTGGCCTCCGCTCGATCCGATGCGGCGGCGTTTCCGCGGATCACCCCTCGGCCGGCCGCCCGAGGAATCGCGAGAGCTCGTCCGCGATCGGCTCCGGCGCCCCCCACGGCAGGTTGTGACCGAGCCCCGGGGCGTCGAGGACCCGGAATCGGACGGGGACGCCGTTCTCGCGGTGCGCCTCCTCGAGCGCCGAGCGAAGGTCGGCCTGGTCCGGGACCTGGGGGAAAACCGGATCGTCCTTCCCGGAGATCACGAGGGCGGGGACCTTGAGGTCGGAGAGCCGCGAGCGGACGTCGAACGCGCGCAGGCCCCGCGTGGCGCCGATCCAGGTGCCGAGGCGGATCGCCAGGGTCTCCGGGAGGACCGACTGCACGAACGCGGCGTCGGCGTTCGCTTCGGTGACCCACTCCGTCGCCATCCACTCGGACGCCCGCGGATCGGCGTCGGTCGCAACCAGTTCCCACGCGTCGTCGGGGAATCGGAGTCCCTTCGACTCGAGCCCCCGTTTCCAGGACCCTTCGATCCGCTCCGCCAGCAGGTAGTCGCGCACGACCGGGTTCTCGCGCATGTCCGCCGAGGTCGCGACGAGGGTCACGCTCGCCACGCGGTCGGGGCGGGAGAGCGCGGTCTCCTGCGCGACGGCTCCCCCCATCGAGTGGCCGACGAGGTGGGCGCGATCGACCTGGAGGGCGTCGAGGGTCGCGATCACGTCGCGCGCGAAGTCCTCCACGGCGAAGCAGCGCTCCGGGGCCGCCTTGCACGCACGGTCCTGGGGCATCGACGAGGCCCCGTGCCCGCGCTGATCGACCGCGATCAGCCGCAGATCCGGGCGCAGCGTCGCCAGCTTCTCGATCACCGGCGCGAACGACCGGCTGGTGTCGGTGAGGCCGTGCAGGAAGACCACCGCCTCGCCCTTCGGATCGCCGGCCTCGACGACGTGGACCCGCACGCCGGTGGGGAGGGGAAGGCGATGCGGAGACGACTTCCAAAGGCATGCGGGCGCCGTGAAGGCGACGAGCAGAACGGCGAGACGGAAGAGTTTCATCGGGCGTTCCTCGCAGGGAGGTAACGCACGCGTAAGCCGGGTCCCGCCACCCCGAGCGATCAGGGCGCCGGAGCGGCGAGGACGTCGACCGGCTCCTCGAACGCGATGAACAGCGTGCAGGGTGCGCCCTTCGCGCAATGCGCTTCGTGCACCGCCTTCGGAGGGCCGTAGGCGTACGTTCCGGGTCGCAGCACGACCGGCTCCTGTCCGTCGTAGCGGACGTGCAGCTCACCGGAAACGGCCACGATGCGCTCCGCCGAGGTGTGCGCGTGGCGCGGGATCTTCGCGTCCGCGGGAACCTGGAAAAAGATATCGGCGTTGGGCTTCGCCGGGTCGCCGTGAAGCACCGCGATCCGGCATCCCTCCGGCATCGGGGCGGGGCAGGGGCCCCATTGCAGCCCGGGATCGGTCGGGGAGACGGGGGCGGCGAGGGCACCTGTCGACGCCAGCAGGAGTCCGGCGAGCGAATGCAGCGTGGGCTTGAACACGGGGCCTCCTCCGAGGATTGGGGAAGCCTCGAGCCTACCCCCGTCGTCAAGCCTAGGGACCCGCCTCGCATCGGGGGTAGTCCGGGATCCCCGCCCCGAGCACGATGTCCCGCCGAACGATCCAGGTTCCGTCCGCGGCGCGCGTGGGACGCACGATCCCGCTGCCGCCCCGCCCGTGATCGTGGGCGCGCCGTTGCGCCTCGGTCAGCCGAGGGTCGTCCTCGAACAGGACGTCGTCGATCCAGTAGGTGCACCGCCCCGGCTCGATCACGTGCAGGTGGACGTGCTGGGGAATCCCGGTTCCCGGATACCCGGCGGGGCGGATCGACTCGAACCGGTACGTCCCGCTCGCGTCGGTCCGCGCGAAACCCCGCAGGCGGCCGTGGCGGCCGGCCGCGGATCTCCGCAACGCGTCGTCGGTCGGGTACACCCCCCGCGCGTCGGTGTGGTAGGCGTAGACGACGATGCCGGCGGCGGGGGTGCCGCCGGGGGTGCGCACCACGCCGCTCAGGATCATCGGCTCGCCCGCCTCACCGGGGGGCGCGAGTCGCGCGGTCGTCGCGATCCGAGCGGGTCGGCCCTGGAATACCGCCTCGCACCCCTCGCAAGGTCCCCCGACGATCGGTTCGGAGGAGGCGAGCGCGAGCAGCAACCCGGCGAGCGGCATGCCCGGGGTTATCCCACCGAAGACGCGGAGCGCCACGGGGAGTGCAGTCAACCGCGGCCCCGGTGCGGCTACTCCGCCGTCAGACTCCCGGCTCCCGGGATCTCCCTTTCGATCACGAATTTCGGCATGGGGCCTCCTTCGGGTGGCAGCCTACTCTCGCCCATGCTTTCTCCGAAGCGGAGAGCCGCCCCCGGGCCCAATCGGAACCTCGATGCGGGTATCGCTTACCCGTGATGTTCTATTGACAATGTCGCCCCGAATCGTCGTACCTTCCCGCGCGCAGGAGAGGGGGGAGAGACGGTGGGGAAGCAGGGGGACCTCGAGGCGCGGGCGTCCATCGACGCGATCGCCGAGTCGTTTTTCGATCTCTTCGACAATCGCGGCGGCCGCCCGCCCCGACTCGACATGCTCCACGAGCTGGTCGTCCCGGGGGCGACCATCGTGCGCGCGACCGAGCCGGAGCCCGAGTTGACCAACGTCGCGGATTTTCTCGCGCCGCGGCAGAAGATGCTCTCCGACGGCACGCTCGCGGAGTTCGCCGAGCGCGAGCTCGCCGCGACCACCGAGGTCTTCGGGAACGTCGCGCAGCGGTTCAGTCTCTACGAGAAGAGCGGGATCCGCGACGGCCGGCAGTTCACCACGCGCGGCATGAAGGCGTTCCAGTTCGTGCGCACCCCGGACGGCTGGCGCATCAGCGCGGTCGCTTGGGACGACGAGCGGTAGCTCCCCCCTCAGATCAGCGTCGCCCCTTGCGCGAGCCCGGGCTTCGCGAGCTCGTCGATCCGTTTCACGAGCGTCGCGTCGAGCAGGATGCCCGTCGCGGCGGCGTTCTCCTCGACCCGTTCGGGGCGGCGGGTCCCGGGGATCGGGATCACGTCGGGGCCGCGGTGGAGCAGCCACGCGAGCGCGAGCTGGGCGGGGGTGACCTCGAGCTCCTCGGCGACCGCAAGGAGCGGGGCGAAGCGGTCGCGGTTCTCCGCGAGCGCGTCCCCCGCGAAGCGCGGGTTGTTCCGACGGAAGTCGTTCGCGTCGACGCGGTCGAGCCTCCCGGTGAGGAACCCCGCGCCCAGCGGCGACCACGCGACGAGCGAGATCCCGAGCTCGCGCAACGTGGGGAGGAGCGAGGTTTCCGCTTCCCGGCGCCACATCGAATACTCGAACTGCACCGCCGCGATCGGGTGGACGGCGTGGGCGCGCCGGACCTGCTCCGCCGTGACGTTGCTCAGGCCGAGGTGGCGCGCCTTTCCGGCGGCGACGCCTTCCGCCATCGCGGCAACCGTCTCCTCGATCGGGACCGCGGGGTCGGGGTAGTGCGCGTACCAGAGGTCGATCGCCTCGACGCCGAGCCGCGCGAGCGAGCGGTCGAGCGCGCGGAGCGCGTAGGCGCGCGTGCCGTTGATCCTGAGGGTGAACCCCCAGCCGGTGGGAAGGGGAGTCCCGGCCTCCTCCGCGTCGAAGACGATGCCGAACTTCGTCGCGACGAACGCGTCCTTCCGGCCCCGCACCGCGCGACCGACGAGCGATTCGTTGTGGCCGTTCCCGTAGGCGTCGGCGGAGTCGATCATCGTCACGCCGACGTCGAGGGCCTTGTGGATCGTCGCCACGGCCTGCTCGTCGTCCGAGGCGCCGTAGTACCCCTCGAGCACCATCGCGCCGTAACCGAGCGCTCCGACGGACGGGCCGTGTGGTCCCAGAGTTCGCGTGGGAATCATGCCCGTCAGTCTGGCCGGGACTCAGCGACCGCGCAACACCCACGCCCGGGGGTTGTGCTCGAAGCCGAGCTTCGGGTAGTAGGCGTTCGCGTTCGGCGCGGCGAGGAGCACGATCATGCATTCGGGCCCGAGGCGCAGGCGGGTCTCCTCGATCAGTCGCTTCCCGATCCCGCTCCGCTGGCAGGCCTCGTCGACGGCGAGGTCGGCGAGGTAGGCGACGTAGGTGAAGTCGGTCAGCGTCCGCGAGATGCCCACGAGCCGGTCGCCTTCCCAGGCGGTGATCGTGAGGTTCGCGTTCGCCAGCATCCCTTCGAAGATGTCCGGCCGGTCCACCGGGCGGCGCTCTCCGAGCGTGGACCGGCGGTACAGGTCGATGGCCTGCTCGACGGTGAGCTTGGCGTCGTCGCGGTAGCGGATGTTCATGGTTGCTCCCGGTCGAGGACGTAGACCCGGGTGTCTCGTCGCGGGCCGCCGAGCTGGGGCCGGATCGTCGCCGCGGTTCGCACGCCCTCGAGTCTCAGCCCGAGGCGCGCGAGCAGGCGCGCCGAGCGTTCGTTCTCGAAGTCGGTGGTGGCCTGGATGCGGCGGACCTCGGGCTGCCCGCGAAGCCACCCCAGGAGCAACCCGCACGCCTCGGAGGCGAAATGCCGTCCCCAGTGCGCCCGGCCGAGGAAGTATCCGAAGTCGGCCACCCCGTCCTCCAGCCGGACCGCGATGCACCCGACGATCGTTCCGGTCCCGGGTTCCTCGAGCGCCCAGTGATACTCGAGGCCGCTTTCCCAGCTCTCCACGCAGCCGTCCAGGTACGCCTTCGCGTCCGCCTCGCTCTCGTGCGCCGCCCAGTCGAGGTAACGCATCACCTCCGGATCCGCGGCGAGCCGGAAGATCGCGCGGGCGTCCGCGGGGGTGGACCGGCGCAGGCGGATGCGCGCGCCGTCGAAGGTCTCGGGAGGGGCGTCCATCGGTCCCGGATCCTACAGCCTCGCGATCCACTCCTTCACGAACTCGGACAGCGCCCGGCGCTTCGCGTTGACGTCCGCCATGTCGCGGAACTTCGCCGTGCACCGATCCGAGCCGAGCCGCTCGGTCAGCCCCAAGGGGTCGGGGACCTCGCCGGTGACGTCGCCGTCCCCGACCTTCGCCCCGCGGTGGAAGATCAACTGCACGCAATCGCGCGGGCGCAGGTGGAAGGTCGCGAAGAACTCGTGGGTATGGAAGCTCGGCGCGTTCCACTTGATCCCCTCGCCGATGTCCGACGAGGCTTCGAGGATGATCTTCCGTATCGCGAGGATCTCCGCCTTGCGCGGGTGGTCGAGGGTGTCGAGGAACGCTTCGACGGCCGCGGTGCCGGAGAGGGTCTGCTTGGACGCCATCCTGGGGCCTCCTGATCGACGGCTTGGCGCAGTATGCGACTTCGCCTGTCCCGGGGTCCCCCGCATGCCTGACGTCGCGCTCCGGCGGCGCCTCATCGCCCCGCGTCCCGGTCGATCGCGAACTCGTATTCGACGCACCTCTCGCCCTTGAACTCCGCCGAACGGGACGAGATCCGGCGCATCCCGACCTTGCGGAGCGAGCGGATGGCGCCTTCGTTCCGGGCATCGGTGAGGGCGACCACCCGCCGCGCGGGAGTGTGCGCGAAGAGCAGCTCCACCAGCGCCCGGGTGGCTTCGGAGCCGAGACCGAGCCCCTGGTGGTCCGGGTGCATCGAGATCCCGATCTCCACGGTGGTTCCGTCGTCGGAGGGGTGGACTCCGAGGTCGCCGACCAGGACGTCGTCGGTCACGCCGGCGATCCCGATCTGCCGCCACGCCCCCGGGACGAGCGGCGCGTCGGTCCCCTCCATGCGCAGGAAGGCGAGAGCGTCCTCGCGCGACATCGGGGTCCATCCCTGGTAGCGAGCCACGTCCGCCCGGCTTCGGAACGCCAGGAACGCGTCGAGGTCGTCCGTGCGAAGGGTGCGAAGCACGACGCGGGAGGCGCGGTGCGGAAGGCGGTCGATCACGACGGCGTTCCGCCGGACTCGGGCCGGCGTCCATGCACATCGGTGCTGAGGTACTTGAGTCCCGAGTCGCACATCAGCGTGACGACCGTCGCATCCGGCCCGAGGCGCTCGGCGACACGCAGCGCCGCGACGACGTTCGCCCCCGAGGAGGTCCCGGCGAACAACCCTTCCTCCCGCGCCAGGCGCCGCGCCATCGCCTTGGCTTCCTCGGTCGGAACCGCGAGGACCTCGTCGACGAGCGACGGTTCCCACAGCGGCGGCACGTAACCGATCCCCACCCCCTCGATCTTGTGGGGGCCGGGTTTCCCTCCGAGCAGCACCGACGATTCGGCCGGCTCGACGCAGACGAGGCGCACCCGCGGATCCCGCCGCTTCAGGACCTCCGCCACCCCGCGCGACGACGCCGCCGTCCCGACGGTGTGGACGAAGGCGTCGACCTTCCCTCCGGTCTGGCTCCAGATCTCCTCGCCCAGTGGGTGATACCCCGCGACGCTGTCGAGGTTGCGGAGCTGGTCGGTCCAGAAGGTGTTCGGCGCCGTGCTCAACCCGCGCGCCGTCTCGATCATGTCGAGGATGAGCTTCTTCGTCGTCAGCCCGCCCTCGCTCGGAACGAGGACGAGCTCCGCCCCGAGCGCCTCCATGTGGTCGCGCTTCTCCCTGCTGAACGCGTCGGAGGTGACGATGCGGATCCGGTACCCCTTGGCGGCGCACACCAGCGCGAGCGAGGTCCCCGTGCTGCCGCCCGTGTACTCGACGACGGCTCCGCCCGGTCTCAGACGGCCGTCGGCCTCCGCGCGCGAGATTGCGGCGAGGGCCATCCGGTCCTTCATGCTCCCGGTGGGGTTCTCCCACTCGAGCTTCGCGAGGATCCGCGCGCCTCCGGGCGGAGCGAGCTTGCCGAGGCGGACGATCGAGGTGTTGCCGATGGCCGAGAGAAGGTTCACGCTTCGTCCTCGTCGAAGATGCCGAGCAGGGCCTCGCGCTCGGTCAGAGCCTCGCACGCGGCATCGAGCGCCTCGTACTCCGTCGCGTACCGTTGCCGGAAGGCCTCGAAATCCGCTTCGCTCCGCCAGCGGTCGATCGTCACGTACCGGTTGGGGACCGATCGGTCCCGGAGCAGGATCGTCCCGCGGTACCCCGGAGCCCGGCGGAACAACACGGCCCAGCGGCCGGTCGCGCCGTAGACCCGCTCGAACTCCGCCTGGCGGTCGGGAGGGACGTCGAACTGCCAGAGGCGCGCGTGGCCGCTCATCCCGGCGGCCTTATACGCTCCACTCCGTCCAAAGGAAAGGGCGAGGCCTTCGCCTCGCCCTCTTCCGGACCCGAAAGGGAACGGACGTTACTTCACGTCCCACGTCTCGCCGCTGTAGATCAGCTTCTCGAGGTCGCCTTCGCCGAGTTTCGCGATCACCGCCGCCATCTGGGCGGCCATTCCCTCGTCGAGGGACTGCGTGGGGTTGTGCCGGAAGACCCCGATCGGCAGCGGGAAGTTCGGCTGCTCCATCTGCGCGAGCATGAACGCGTAGGCGGCGGGACCCTTCTCGTCGTGCACGATGAGGTCTTTCTCCGTGATGCCTTCGCCGAGGTGCACGACCTCCGGGACGAAGGGGCTCTTCATGCGGATCCCCATGTCCTTGTTCTTGCCGAAGATCAGGGGCTCGCCGTGCCGGAGGGGAAGGAGGTTGTCGTCGCGGACGTCCTTCTCGCGGACCGAGTCCCAGGCGCCGTCGTTGAAGATGTTGCAGTTCTGGAGGATCTCGACGAACGCCGTCCCCTTGTGCTCTCCGGCCCGCTTCAGCACCTCCTTGAGGTGAGGCGTGTAGACGTCGACGCCGCGCGCGAGGAAGGTCGCGCGGGTGCCGATGGCCACGGCGAGGGGGTTGAACGGGCGATCGAGAGTGCCGTAGGGACTCGACTTCGTGCGCTTGCCGAGCTCGGAAGTGGGGGAGTACTGCCCCTTGGTGAGTCCGTAGATCTTGTTGTTGAACATCAGGATCTTGACGTCGACGTTGCGGCGCATCGTGTGGATCAGGTGGTTGCCGCCGATCGAGAGGGCATCCCCGTCGCCGGTGGCGATCCACACCGACAGCTTCGGGTTCGCGATCTTGATCCCGGTGGCGACCGAGGGGGCACGGCCGTGGATCGAGTGGAAGCCGAAGGTGTTCACGTAATACGGGAACCGGCTCGAGCAGCCGATCCCCGACACGATCACGAAGTTCTCCTTCGGGATGCCGAGCTCGGGGAAGACCGACTGGACTGCGGAGAGGATCGCGTAGTCCCCGCAGCCGGGGCACCAGCGCACCTCCTGGTCGGAGACGAAGTCCTTCTTGGTGAGGGCCGGGGCGGTGCTCATCGGATCGCTCCTTCCGGAGTCATTTCCCGGATGCGGTCGAGGATCTCGCTCTCGCGGTAGGGCTGCCCCTGGACCTTCGTCATCGGGGTGACGTCCTTCAGGAACGTGCCGCGGAGGATGAAGGCGAGCTGGCCGAGGTTGATCTCGGGGACGAGGACCCTGTCGTAGTGCGAGAGGACCTCGCCGAGGTTCTCGGGGAACGGGTTGAGGTGGCGCAGGTGCAGGTGGCCGACCTTGCGCCCCTCGGCGCGGGCGCGGCGGACGGCGCCGGTGATCGCGCCCCACGTCGACCCCCAGCCGATCACGAGCAGGCCGTCCTGGTCCCCTTCCACCTCGGCTGGCGGGAAGTCCTTCGCGACGCGGTTCACCTTCTCGGCGCGCAGGTGGATCATCCTCTCGTGATTGGCGGGGTCGTAGGAGATGTTCCCGACGCCGTCGGCCTTCTCGAGGCCGCCGATCCGATGCTCGAGGCCCGGGGTCCCCGGAAGCGCCCACGGGCGGGCGAGCGTCTCGGGGTCGCGCAGGTACGGGAAGAACCCGTCGGGATCGCGGCGGTAGTTGACGGTGATCGGCGGGAGGTCCGAGAGCTTCGGAAGGCGCCACGGCTCGGCGCCGTTCGCGATGAACCCGTCCGACAGGAGGATCACCGGGGTCATGTGCTTGGTCGCGAGGCGGACCGCCTCGTAGGCGAGCTCGAAGCAGTCGGAGGGGGACTTCGCCGCGAGGACGATCAGCGGAGCCTCTCCGGGGCGACCGAAGACCGCCTGGAAGAGGTCGGCCTGCTCGGTCTTGGTCGGAAGGCCCGTCGAGGGGCCTCCGCGCTGGATGTTCACGATCACGAGCGGGAGCTCGGTCATGATCGCGAGACCGATGAACTCCATCTTGAGCGCCATCCCGGGTCCGGAGGTCGTCGTGAGGCCGATCTGCCCCGCGAACGACGCGCCGATGGCGGCGCCGATGGCTGCGATCTCGTCCTCCGCCTGGAAGGTCGTGACGCCGTAGTGCTTGAATCCCGACAACTCGTGGAGGATGTCCGATGCCGGGGTGATCGGGTACGAGCCGAGGAACAGCGGGACCCCCGCCTTCTTCGCGGCGGTCACGAACCCGAGGGCGAGCGCCTGGTTCCCGGCGATGTTGCGGTACGTGCCGGCCTTGAGCTTGGCGGCGGGGACCTCGTAGGTCGCCTGGAACAATTCGGTCGCCTCGCAGTAGGCGTAGCCGGCCTTGAGGGAGAGCTTGTTCGCCTCGGCCATGTCCGGCGTCTTCCCGAACTTGTCGTCGATCCACTTCAGGGACACTTCCATCGACCGGTTGTAGAGGTAGTACATCATCCCGAGCGCGAAGAAGTTCTTGCAGCGGTCCTGGATGCGCTGGGGAAGCCCCGTGTCCTTGAGGGCCGTGCGCGTCAGGCGCGTGATCTCCACGGGGTGGACGCGGAACGCGGCGAGCGAGCCGTCCTCGAGCGGGTTCTTGTGGTAGCCGGCCTTCGCGAGATCGGTGTCCTTGAAGCTGTCGGTGTTCACGATGATGATCCCGTTGGGCTTCAGGTCCTTGACGTTGACCTTGAGCGCGGCGGGGTTCATCGCCACCAGCACGTCGGGGGCGTCGCCCGGGGTGAAGATGTCCTCGGAGGAGAAGTTCACCTGGAACCCCGAGACCCCGGGGATCGTCCCGGCCGGCGCGCGGATCTCGGCGGGGTAGTCCGGGAAGGTCGCGAGATCGTTTCCGACGGCGGCGGCCGTCGCGGTGAACTGGGTCCCCGTCAGCTGCATCCCGTCGCCGGAGTCTCCCGCGAAACGGATGACGACGCGGTCGACCTTCTCGACGTGGTGTTTGGGATGCGCGGAATCGGTGGTGGAGGTGCTCACGTTCGATCCGAGGGCGCAGCCGGAAAAGGCGGACCTTCCGCCGATCCGGCGCGCACACCCGGCATTATGGGGGATCGTGCGAAGAGCTTACAAATGCCCGAAGTCAGGCGGTCAACTGACGTCGGTCAATTTCCTCATGAGCCACGCGAGCCGCCCGCGCACGGAATCGGCGTCGGGGGCCTGGGGAACCCGGGCGAGGTAGTGCTCCAGGTCGGCGATGGCGGCGGTGGGGCGCCCCATGTGGGCCAGGAGCAACCCGCGGTCGCGGATCTCGCGGGCGTCGTCGGGCTGGACGACGAGCAGCCTCTCGACGCATCCGAGGGCCTTGTCGTAACTCCCCTGCGCGAGGTGGATCCGCTTCAGGTTCAGCAGGAGGCGCGAGAGCATCTGCGACCCCGAGGCCCCTTCGAGGATGTCCCGGCGGAACAGCGCGACCCGGCCGGTCGTCCGGAAGACCAGGTCGCGGCAGTCCTCCTCGGTGATGATCGCGCCGGCGTGGAACGGGTCGACGAACACCGTCCGGCCCTGCTCGTCGACGCGGACGACGAAGTGCCCGGGGAGGGCCACGCCACGCACGATGAGCCCCGCGCGGGCGGCGACCTCGAGGTAGAGCAGGGAGAGCGTGAGCGGGATCCCGAGCCGGCGGTCGAGGACCTCGTTGAGGTAGGAGTTCCTCGGGTCGTCGTACGACTCCGAGTTCCCCTGGAAGCGAAGCTCCTCGAAGAGGAACTCGCGGACCGCGTCGACGCGGGCGAAGGGGTTCGCGCGGGCGACCACCCGACGCGCCGCCTCGCCGCCGAGCGTGTCCACCCGCCGCATCTCCCGCTCGACGTCGAGGCCGGGGTACTCCTCGGCCGCGATCCACAACGCGGCCTCGAGGAGGTCCATGTCGGGGCCCCGCGCCACCTGCTCCATCAGCCGGGAGCGAGCGGCGACGGCGTGCGCCTCCAGCCTGGGAACCGGCGACGGGTCCCCCCGGCCGACGTCCCCTCGGGACGCCGACGCGGTCGGGGGGCGCAGCGGCTCGCCGGTCACGCGATCCCCTCCAGACGGCGTCCCGGTACGGCCTTGAGGATGAGGCGCCGTCGGGCGTAGTCCAGCTTGCGGCGCTCGCCGTCGCCGAGGTCCTCCTCGATGGACGCGAGCAGTTGCGCGGCCTCGGAGTAGCGGCGCGCCTGGAAGGCGGCGTCGGCGCGGCGGCGCACGAGCTTCACGCGCGCCTCGCGCACGAGACGCTCGGATTCGCGGCGCCACTGCTCGAGGACGTTCTGCTGGTGGGTCTCGAGGTCGGGCCAGCGGGAGAAGTCGCCGCGCAAGAGCTCCTCGCAGAAGCGGCGCAGCAGTCCCGACTGGCGCTCGACCTCGTCGCGCGCCTCCTCGGGGCCCCAGGGGTAGCGCGGCAGGAACAGGATCTCGGGGTCGGTCGCGCCGACGATGAACGACAGGCGCACCGAGCGGCCGGTCGTCGCGGGGCGGATCGAGACCACGACCGAGCCCCAGTCGAGCTCGACGATGACCTCGCTGTGCTCGTGGATCGCGGTGAAGGCGTATTCGTCGTCGCGAGTGAACCGGTAGCCGTAGTCCTTCTCCAGGAACGCGAACGCGCGCGGGACGCTCTCCTGGAAGGCGTCGAGGACGGTCTGGATCTTCACGTTCGTCATGCCACCCGCGAGCGCGCGAGATTCCTCGCGCGAAGGGGCGGAACGTACGACGGGGTGCGGGGTACGGCCATTGAAATAGACGTACTCGCGCCGCGAAAAACGCGCTCGATCCAAGGAGCTTCCGCGGTGTCGGCGATGTCGGGGGACCGCCCGTTCAGGGCACGAGGCTCACGCGCGACACGGCGACGCGATCGACGCCCGCGCGCGTGAACGGAAACGGGAAATCGCGCCCGCCGGCCCAGGCTTCGAGCTGGTCGTCGCGGTGGCGATCGAAGAGGTTCCCGGACTGGCCGAGGGGGAGAACCAGGCGCGACGCGTCGGGGTCGCCGAGGTCCACGATCAGGCGCGCGGAGGCGATGCCGCGCACCGCCATCGTGCGCGAGCCGAGTCCGAGTCCCGCGACGCCGACCGTGTGCGAGTCGCCCGGAAGCTCCACGGGGCCGACGTCGAGAAGGGGCGCGAGCGCGGGGGCGGCGTCCGAGCCGGGATGACGGTAGAGCAGGCGGTGCCGCGTGCCGTAGCTCCACCGGGACGGATCGCCCCCGTCCTCCGCGACGACGCGGGCGATCGCCCGCGCGAGCGCCCGCTCGACCGCTTCCTCCCGCGTCTCCCGCACCGGAGTCGTCGGGTCGTCCCAGAGCTCGGCGCCCTCGCCCGCGACGACCATCGCGTCGAGCGCCGTCCAGCCCGCGGGGAGCGTCCCGAGACGCTCCCTGGACGCGAAGGCCGCGCTGCGAAGCTCGCGCATGAAGACGTAGAACAGGAGGGACGGCCCCCTCCGATCGGCGACGCGATCCCACGACGCGAGGATCGCGCGGGCGCGGCGTGCGTCCGGGTCGCGCAGCGGCAGCCCCGCGAGCGCGCCGATCATCCGCTCCGCGTACCGCGAGCGATGGTCGTTCTGGAGGGCGCGGAAGTCGGCGATCGTCGCTTCGGTGGTCCCCTCGAGAACCTGACGGATCCGCAGGACGCGGTCGTTGGAGTAGAACAGGCCGGACCACGGCACGCGCCGCCCGGCGGCGCTCCAGTCGTCGTTCGCGCTGGCGACGAACCCCTCGGGAGGATCGACGACGTCCGGCATCGCGTCGAAGGGGACGAGCCCGTCCCAGTCCCACGACGGATCGCCGTCGGGGACGGGGAGCCGGCCGTCGCCGCCGCGTCGGTTCGGGATCGAGCCCGCGACGAAGACGCCGATGCTCCCGCTGGCGTCGGCCCAGACCACGTTCATCGACGGCCCGGTGTGCCCGGCGAAGGCGGCGCGCAGCGCCGCGCCGCTCTCCGCGCGCGCGGCGTCCAGGAAACAGGAGAATCCCTGAGGCCGCAGCCGCCACGCGGCGCGCCACCGCTCGGCGACCGCCCCGTCGCGCTCCGAGAGGAAGAGGTCGGCGTCGTCGGCCTGGTGCATCGTGATGCTCCAGGCGAGCGAGCCGTTCCGGCCGATGAAGATCCCCGGGGCGCCGGGGAGGCTGAGCCCCGCGACGTCGAGGCCGTCGTTGCTCGTGACGTGCGCCGCGTACCAGACCCCCGGCATCTCCGCGGCGAGGTGCGGGTCGCCGGCGAGGAGCGGCTTCCCCGACGCGGTTCGCGATCCCGAGACGGCCCAGGCGTTGCTGCCGCGCGCGCCGCCGGACTCGGGGACGATCGACGCGCGCTCGCGGCCGAGGAAACGGTCGATGGGGGGGATCACGGTGGGGGCCGGCTCGCCCAGCGCCGCGAACGCGGCCGCGGTCGCGAGGCCGTGCGCACGCGCGGTCGCGAGGTACATCCCCTCGCGCGAGGGCGCTTCGGTCAGCCCCGCGTTCATCAGCGCCCCGAAGGCCAGGGAGTCCTCGGCCGTCCAGGCAGCCGGCTTCGCGCCCGCCAGCGCCAGCTCGATCGGCAGGGTGGCGGTCTCGAGCCACGCGTTCACCCCCTGCGCGTACGCGTCGAGGGCCGCCCGCTCCTCGTCCGAGGCCGCGGCGATCGATCGCCGCGCGTCGTCGAGATACCCCTCGGCGCGCGCCTCGCCGTCCATGCCGGCGAGGGCCGGGCCGAACAGCTCCGACAACGTCCCCCGCGCCGCGCGCCGGCGAAGCTCCATCTGGACGAACCGGTCGCCCGCGTGCCGCCACCCCAGAGCCCGCCACGCGTCGGCTTCGGTCGTCGCGCGGATGTGCGGCACGTTCCGCCCGTCGAGCACGATCGTGACCGGCCCGTCGAGCCCCGCGAGGCGGTGCGTGCCGGTCGAGGGAGGGAGCGGACGCCGCGCGACGACCAGCAGCACGAGGAAGAGGATCGTGGCGACGAGGGCGGCCGCGACGGCGGCGAGGCGGAGGGCGCGTTTCATCCCGGGCGATTATAGGCGGCTCATCGGGCATACTGCGCGCGAACAGGAGGTCGCCATGAAGCCCACCGTTACCGCCGGCGTCGTCCTCGGAATCCTCGTCGTCGTCTGGACCTTCGTGATGGGGTTCACGGGCTGGTACAAGGACCCCGCGAAGCTCTCTCTGTTCTACCTCGTGATCGTCTTCGAGATCGGCGTGCTGATCTGGGGACTTCGGAAGACCGCGGCGCTGGGGAACAACTACATGGCTCAGGTGCTCGCCGGGCTCGCGATCGCGGGGATCGCCTCGGTGTTCGTCTTCTGCGGGTCGTACCTCTTCACGACCGTGGCGTTCCCCCAGTACTTCGAGGAGATCCGGGCGATCCAGTCGGAGCAGCTCAAGGCGTCGGGGATGCCGGAGGACCAGATCCAGGGGGCCCTCGAGATGGCCAAGGCCATGCAGACCCCGGTCGTGAACGCGGTGATGGGCGTCGTGGGGACGATGATCACGGGGCTGCTCGCCTCGCTCGTGATCGCCGCGTTCGTGAGGGCGAAAAAGCCCGCTTAGCCCTCTCCCCGCGCGCGAGAGCCGGTTCGCTGCCGCGTTTCGGTCGTCGTGCCCCGGCGGGCGTAACAGCCGCCCGAGGAGGACGCCGCATGCGCCACCCCTGGATCCCGACGCTGGTCCTGTCGCTCGCCGCCACCGGAGCATGGGCCCAGGCGATCAACATCGACTTCGGACGCGAGCACCCGCTTCCGGGTGAAGGTTGGGGGGCGGCGCCGAACCAGCTCGGCCCCTGGAACGCCGTCGAGTCGCTCGAGGGGGAGATCCCCGTCCTCCTCGACACCTCGGGACTCCCGACGAAGGTGAGCCTCGCGTGCGACCTCCCGTTCGGGCCGGCGACGCTCGACTCGCGCTACACGGCCGGCAACCTCGAGGCGCTGCTCGACGACTACCTCGATCTGCATTCGGTTCCCTCGACCCTCGCGGTCTCGGGGCTCGCGCCGGGGCGCTACGCCTTCTACGTCTACGCGTGGGCCCCCGACTACCCGAAGGCTCGGACGTCGGTTTCGATCGGCGACGGCCGGGCGGAGATCGTGGGCGGGTTCGGCGGCGGAGGGGTGTTGATCGAGGGGGTGCACTACGCGCGGATCGCGACGCGCGTGCGCGCCGGCGAGCCGGTCGAGGTGCACCTCTTCGGCTTCGGGAAGGGAACCCTCAACGGGCTCCAGATCGAGCCGCTTCCCTGACCTTGGGTCCCTGCCGGAGGATCGACTCGACGAGCCCTTCGGCCTTCGGGAGCTGCCCGACGTCCGGAAGGCGCGGGACGAGGAGCATCCAGGCCGGGTTCATCCGGAAGGCGCGCGCGAACATCGGCATCGCCTCGTCGTTCCGGCCGTTGGCCACGAGGGTGACGGCGGTCCAGAAGACGAACTCGTCGTTCTGCGGGACCATCGCCTGTGCGGCGGAGTACTCCTTCAGCGCCTCGTCCATCTTCCCCGCCGCCACCGCCTCGTCGCCGCGGTTCATGCGCTCGTAGGCGCGGTGGAGCGTGAGCAGGCGCCGCATCTCCGCGAGCGGGTCGGCGTGGTCCTCGATGCGCAGGTCCACGAGGCGATCGGTCCAGGGCTTCTCCGACGGCTTGCCGCGGACGACGAGGATCGCGGCCGACTGCTTGCCGCGGATGTCGCCTCCCGCGACCTGCGCGGCCTCGAGCGCGGCGAGCATCCGCTCGGCGAGCGGTCCCCTGGACTTCTCGAATGCCGCCGCCATCGCGTCGGGGACCTCGTCGCCGAGCATCAGGTTCGCCTGGACCGAATACCCGTCCCCGGTGCGATGCCCCGCGGCGGGGATGCACATCGGCCCCGTATAGACGGCGACGCGCCCCTGCGCGTCGACGAACGCGACCTGGCGGGCCTCGGGGTGGAGATCCTCGCCGACGAGGTGGTCGAGCGCCTCCTTCGGGGGCACCCCCGCCCGCATCATCGCGAGCCCCTTCGGGCCGTACGCGGGCTCGACGAACGACTGGGTCGCGACCGCTCCCACGCCGGGCTCGGCCCAGGGAACGATCGCGCCCACCGAGAACCAGTGACTCTGGACGGCGACGCCGAGGTCGCCGTTCATCGGGTCGCGCGCGACGATCGAGTACGTCGAGACCAGCGACGCGACGACGACGAACGGGGCGATCACTCCTCTCCCCCTTCGCCGCCGGGAGGCGGGGGCGCCTCGGGCGCTCCCTCGCCGCCGTCGGCGGGGCGGCGCAACGCGCCGCGGCGACGACGGGGAGGCCGGGGCTTCATCGGCTCGGCGTCGGGGCGCTGGCGGCGTCCCACCGCGGCGGGCATCAGCTCGTTCACGCGCACGTGGCGAGGGACGTAGACCTCGTCCTGCGGAGGCGGGGAAGGCTGGGACGGCGGTTGTGGCTGCGGCGGCACCCCATCCTGGCGGGGCTCGCCCGGAGCGGGACCCTGTCCACCCCCGCGACCGCGGCGACGGCGACGGCGACGTCGCCGCCTTCCACCGCCTTCGCCGGGGGCGGGCTGGCCGTTCGCCTGAAGCGGCCGCGCCTCTCCGGTCGGCTCGTCGGTCCCCGCCTCGTCGCCGTCCTCGTCGTCGATGTCGTCCTCGATCGGAGCGGCGACCTCGGGCGCGATCTCGAACGGCGCGGGCATCGGCTCGCCGGGCGGGGCGACGGGCGCCGCGTCCTGCGCCCCCGCTTCACCCCCGCCTCCCTTCCCGCGACGGCGACGGCGCCGGCGTCGCTTGCGTCCGCCGTCGGTCTCCGCGGGCTGACCGGGCACGCCCGGTTCGGCGGCTTCACGCGCGGCGCGCTGCGCGAGCGCGGCGGGGGAGTCGTCCGGGCCGACGGCGGAGGAATCGGCTTCCGCCGGCTCGGCCGCCTCGAGATCCTTGAGATCGGGGGGCGGCGGGGGCGCCGCGCGGTCGGGGAGCACGAGCGCCGGCGGCGGCTCGACCTTCTCGCGGGGGAAATACTCGAACTCGCTCTCGTGGCGCAGCAGCGAGCCCTTCGGCTCGACGAGGATCTTGATCCCGGCGCGGCGCTCGAGGGAGACGAGCTCGTCGCGCTTGTGGTTGAGAACCCAGTGCGCCACGTCGGGGGGGAGGCCCATGCGGATCTTCCCGAGGTCGGGCTTGCTCGCGCGCATCTGGAGCTTGCGCAGGGCGGCAAGGCCGGCGGGCTCGACGTTCTTCACGAGCCCGAACCCCTCGCAGACCGGGCAGGTCGTGTACGACGCGCCGATCTTCTCGCTGCGCAGCCGCTGGCGGGCGATCTCCATCAGGCCGAGCTTGGAGATGCGCGTGACGTCGTATTTGGCGCGGTCGTTCTTCATGGCGGCGCGCATCGCCTGCTCGACCTTCTTCTGGTTGCGCGCGGCCTCCATGTCGATGAAGTCGATGACGACGAGCCCGCCGAGATCGCGAAGGCGCAGCTGGCGCCCGATCTCCGCCGCGGCCTCGAGGTTCGTTCCGACCGCGTTGTCCTCGGAGCCCCCCTGGCGCGGGGCGCCCTTGGAGTTCACGTCGATCGCGGTCAGCGCCTCGGTGCCGTCGATGACGATCTCGCCGCCGGACTTCAGCGGCACGCGCCGCTTGTAGATGCTCTCGATCTGCTCCTCGAGGTTGAACTTCGCGAAGAGCGGCCGGTCCCCCGTGTAGAGCTTGAGGACCTTCGCCTTGGTCGGCATCACGTCCTTGACGAACTCGAGCGCGCGCTCGTAGGTGTCCGGGTTGTCGACCCAGACCTCGTCGATGTCGGGGGTGAAGTAGTCGCGCATCGTCCGGATGACGAGGTCGCGCTCCCGGTAGACGGCGCCGGGGAACTCGGTCTGCCGCGACGCACGGCCGATCGAGTCCCACAGGCGCAGGAGGTAACGCAGGTCGCGCTGCAGCTCGACCTTGCTCTGGCCGACCCCCGCGGTCCGGACGATGACGCCGAACCCCTCCGGGGGGCTGAGCTCCTCGATCGTCTTCTTGAGCTTCTCGCGCTGCGCGGTGTCCTCGATCTTCCGCGAGATCCCCGCGGAGTCGACGCCGGGCATCAGCACGAGGTACCGGCCCGGAAGGGAGAAATACGTCGTCACCGTCGGCGGTTTCCCGGCGTACGGTTCGCGCACCACCTGGACCATGAGCTTCTGCCCGGGGTGCAGGTGCTGACCGATCTTCCCGCCCTTGCGGCTCTCGGAGCGCTGCGGGAGGAGCTTGAAGTTGACCTCGTCGAGGGGCAGGAACCCCTTGAGGTCGGGGGAGATCCTCAGGAACGCCGCTTCGAGGGCCGGGTGGACGTTTTCCACCACCGCGTTGTGGATGTTGCCCTTGATGTTGGTGCGGCTGAGGGTCTCGATTTCGTACTGCTCGAGGACGCCGTCCTCGAGGATCGCCACGCGGGATTCCTCCACGTGCGTGACGTTCACGAGCATGGTCTTCGCCATCTTGGTTTGCGGGCTCTCCTGGAAGTCGCGCTTCCGTCGCCGTCGGCACCTCCCCGGTGGGGATCGCGTCTCCGGTCTGCTTCCGCCGCGGCGTCGGGGCCCACCGCTTCGGGGGCCGTACCGACGACGTCGCGACGGGCGCCCCTTCCGTTCGGCTTGGTGCGGGGGGGCCCGGGTCGCCTGGAGCCGGGAGGAGCCTATCACACGCTTGCGCGCGGGCGTCGTCGTCGGGTAATACGGGCCTCCGTTTTCGGGGGACGCCCTTGTCCGCGATCGCACGAGGACTCTGGTCGGTCTACGCCTGGCCGGCGTTCGTGGCCAACAGCGCCCTGCGGTACCCGCTGGTCTTCCTGTGGCGCCGCGGGCCGACGGTGGCCGACTCCTTCCAGCGGTGGATGCACGGCTGGGCTCGGGTGAACCTCTCCGGCGGGCTGTACCGGACGGTCGTGGACGGCCCGTCGGACGTGCCGAGCCCGGCCGTCGTCGTCACGAACCACCAGCACATCTTCGACGTGCAGCTGATCGCCGCGCTCGTGCCCCCCCCGCTCCGTTTCGTCGCGAGGGAGGAGGTTCTCGACGTTCCGTTGATAGGATCGGTCCTCCGGAGGGGAGGGCACCTGACGGTGGCGCGTGGGGCGGGGGCGGCCGCGAACGAGGCGGTGATCGCGCAGGCGATCGCCGCG